>CALVRR010000063.1 GCA_944358705.1 uncultured Bacilli bacterium | reverse complement strand
ATTGGACATTTAGAAGAATATGAAACAATTGTTGAAGGAGCGAAGAGAGAAACATTAGAAGAAACAGGATACGAAGTAGATATAGACAAGATGTTACCAATTATAGAGTTATATCAAAATAATAAAAAATATATTTTAATTCGATTTCTAGCAACTCCGAAAGAAAAAGTAAAAGACAAATTAGAAGATATAGCAGAAATAAAATGGATGGAATCAAAAGAAATATTAAATATTCCAGAAGATGAATTTAGAGGATATAAATCCAATAGAAAAGCACTAGAACAACTACAAGAAGAAAATTTATTCTCAATAAAAATATTAGAAACACAAGAGTAAAGAGGGGATAATATGTTTTTAATAATTTTTTGTATAATTATTATAATTATTTTAGCCATCGAATTAAATAATAGAACAAATGAATTAATAAAGTTAAAACAAGAAAACGAAATACTTCATGAAAATATATATAATATGGCCACAAAACTAAATAATAAAGATCCAAAAGTAGAAAAGGAAAAAATAACAGTAGAAGAACAACAAAAAGAAAAAATAGAATTACCAAGAAAAAAAGAACTTTCTCAAGAACCAAGAACAGAAAAGAATCACAACAATCTAATACTAATAACAGGATCTATTTTTATTGTCTTAGCAGCTTTCCTATTTTTAACATCTACATGGAATGTAATACCAAATGTAGCTAAGGTAATAATTTTATTTCTTTTAATTTTTGTGTTTTTAGGAACGAGTTATTTTGCAAAAGAAAAGTTAAAGATAGAAAAAACTGCCAAAGCCTTTTTCTATATAGCTATGATTTATATTCCTATCGTATTTTATTCGATTGCCTATCTAGGTCTATTAGGAGAATATTTTTCCAAAACCAATATTGGCTTTTTTCTATATTTATCCGTATCTTCTCTAATAACTAGTGCAATTTATGCGATGGAATCAAAAAAAGAAAAAAAGTTACTATACGCGAATTATTTATTTCAAGTAATAGCCATTATCTTCTTTGGAATATTTTTAAATCAAGGATATGAACTAATATACTTATTACTAACATTTTATAATCTAGCAATTTTAATAAAAAATATTTACTGTAAAACATCTTCTTATTCTTATCATATAGAGTTAATATTAACAATAATATTATCTATTTTCTTAATAATAAATACCACGGCAAACATTTTGTTAATGCAAATGTTAAATGAATTTTCTATTTCGCTATATTTAATTTTATCGTTATTAATATTATTAGGAATTACTTTCTATAGAGGAAAAAAAGAAAGTTATATTCATGCATTAAGTAGCTTGTTGTGGATTGTGGCAACGGCTAGTATTACAACAAAATTAAATCTATCTTTAACAATACAAGAAATAATAATGTTATTAACATTAATAGGGGTATATCTTCGAAGTGAATTCTTGCAAAAAAACAGTCAAACACTAGACTGGATTATTTTAATTATATCTTTTGTAGCATTATTCTTAGTAACGGCAGTAACTTCACAATGGTTAGCAACACTAATTGTTTTAACAGCAATAATAATCAATATATATCGTTATTTAAAAATAAAATGGGATATTCATATTGCTTTAGTTATATGGTTAATAGCACTGCTTTATATATTATTTATCAATATATTAGAACTTAATTATCTTACCTTTATTTTCTTATTAACAATAACAGAAGTTATAAAACAAATTATTTTCAACTACATAAAACAAGATTCTATAAAAAAGACCATAGAAATAAATAGCAATATCATTGTACTACCTAATTTACTATACTTCACTATAAAAGAAGTATGGATAAATAACAGTAATATGTTTTTAATACCATTAATAATGATAATAACCAGTTATATAAACTATAAAAATAGTAACCAAAAATATCAATTAACAATAACCTATATAGCAACTGCTGTTTTTCTAGCAACAATACATAATATACTAAAACTACCAATATCCATAAATTTAGTTTTCTCTATCGTAGTCATAATATCATTAATTTATAAATTATGGAAAAAAGAGAAATGGAAAGAAGAAACTATTTTCCTTGGTATTTATATACTATCCCTAATATCTACTTTTACACTATCGAAAGATATAGAGTATTTATTTATAATCCTAATGATTCTTTTAGCATTATTCCATAATCAAAAATATCACCAGTGTAAAAATATAAATTATTTATCCTATTTCTTCTTAACGATTATACTATATGGAGAACGAATAAATATAGGTAATATAATAGTAAACCCATTAATAAGTTTAATAGCAATCATTCTATGGATGGTAAGAGGATATCTTTCAAAAGAAAGAGAATCTACAGACTGGTTAGCAGTAATGTATATTATTTTCGATTATATAATTTATCCTATAAACAAATACTATACAATAATCATATTAATACTATGGTGTCTAGCAAACTTTGACAAAAAGAAAAAACACTATAATATAGTAAAGACAATTTTCTATGTTAACAATTTATTTTTATATAATTCAATAATTACAGACCTACAGTTAACAAAAATAACAGTAGTAAATATGTTAGGATACTACATAACCCTATTCTTATTTACAAAAACGATAATAAGAAAAAAAGATAGTCAATTAGCTAACGCCTTAGAATGGGGTGGTTCGATACTTTTATCCATGATAGCAATAATAAACTATCGAAGTGAATGGGATGGAATATTATTTGTCAGTTTCTTAATAGTAATGATGATAATAAGTTATAAGAAAAAAATAGAATCAGCATTCTTGATAAGTATAATTTTTATTATAATTAATGGATTTCTATTAACAAGAGAATTTTGGTTTAGTCTACCATGGTGGATATATTTATTAGTCATTGGTTTCATTTTGATTCTTTTTGCTACCAATAACGAACTACAAACAAACTTAAAAAAGAAAAAAATATTAAAACAGTGGCACAAATACTTCAAAGATGAGGTATAATAGAAGAAAATAGAAAGGGTAAGAAAAATGCATGAAAACTATCAAAAAGATTTAAAAACAATAATAGAAGAACTAAAAACAAATACAAAAACAGGATTAACAACGGAAGAAGTAAGAAAACGTCAAGAACAATATGGATTAAATGAGTTAAAACAAAAAAAGAAAAAAACAATTTTAAAAATGGTAATAGAACAACTAACCGATAAAATGATTATTATTCTTTTAATTGCATCAATCTTATCATTTTTGTTAGGTGAAAAATTAGAAGGATTTGTCATTTTATTTATCATTGCCATAAATATTATAATTAGTGTGGTACAAGAGAAAAAAGCAAGTGATGCTTTAGAAGCATTAAAAAATATGAATGCACCACATTCCTTAGTATTAAGAAATGGTAAAAAAGAAAAGATCTTAGCAAAAGATTTAGTACCAGGGGATATTGTTTATCTAGAAGCTGGAAATATTATTCCAGCCGATATCCGATGGATAGAGGAAAATGAAATCTTAGTAGATGAATCAGCCCTAACAGGAGAAAGTGTTGCTGTAGAAAAAGATAAAGATTATATTGGAAGTGCAAAAGAACCACTAGGCGAAAGACAAAATATGGGATTTTCTTCAACAATTATTAATAATGGTACTGGAGTTGGAGTTGTTACTAGTATTGGTATGGATACAGAAATCGGTATGATTGCTAAATTGTTAGATAACGATACTAGTCTAGAAACTCCATTAAAGAAAAAATTAAATAAAATAGGAAAAGTATTAAGTATTTTAGGAATAATTATTAGTATATTAATATTTATTATAGGACTACTTCATGGAAAAAATATTATTGATATCTTAATGATATCTATATCACTAGCAATCTCTGTTATACCAGAAGGACTACCAGCAACCGTAACCGTAGTTATGGCCATTGGAGTTCAGCGAATGGCTCAAAAACGTGCCTTAGTAAAACAACTACCAGCAGTAGAAACTCTAGGTAGTGCAACAGTAATTTGTACGGATAAAACAGGTACATTAACAGAAAATAAGATGACTGTAACAGAGTATTATACAGCCGATAATCTAATTGAAAATAAAGAAAATAAATTAACAGAGAAACTTGT
>CALVRR010000062.1 GCA_944358705.1 uncultured Bacilli bacterium | reverse complement strand
AGCAGAAAATATCATGGATGACTGCTTACCACAGGAATTCCAAATAGTAGAAGATACCAAAGATGAATTAACTTTAGAAAATGTAATAACAGTGGTAGATTTATATGGAGCGATAGTAGAAGAACAAAGGATAATAGGAAAGTATAAAAAATTAGATTCGGTAGCAAGTTTTAGAGACGTAGATAGACGGGTAGCAGAATCTGTCAATGAAATCATAGAATTGGATAAAAAAAATCAACAAAAATTAAAACAAATATTGCCGAATGTAGGAAAAGGAGTAGCCAATGGATTTAGAAAAAAATAAAAAAACAATCATGGAATTAATACTTTTTACTGTAATAGTAATTTTTGCTTTTATAAATATTTCCTATATCTGGATATTTATAAAATACGTAATTAAAATATTTATGCCATTTATTATAGGGGCTATGATGGCTTTTGTATTAAATGTTTTGTTAAATGTAGTAGAAAATAAAATATTTAAAAAATTAAATCAAAAAAACACAAAAACATGGCAAAAAATCAAAAGACCAATCTCTCTAGTTACGACATTCATCATGATTATTGCATTGATTGCGTTAATATTAGGATTAATTATTCCACAATTAAAAAATACCGTAGAGTTATTTACAGAAAATTTTGATTCTTATAAAACAGAAAGTGTTGAATTGTTAGAAAAAGTAGGAATAAAACAAGAAAATATCAATGAATTGAATAAGAATTTAGAAAATATAAAAGAGGAAGTAACCAATTATGTAAATGAAAATAAAAATGAAATTATGCAAACAACCGTAGGAGTTGCAACTAGTGTCTTTGGAACCATCACTTCAATAGTTCTAGGAATTGTCTTCGCTATCTATATTTTATTAAAGAAAGAAGATCTAACAAGACAATTTAAAAAGTTAACCAAAGCTTATCTACCAGAGAAAAAACAAAAAACATTGGAAGAAATTAGTTCCTTATCAAATAAAACCTTTGGAAATTTTGTAAGTGGACAATGTATGGAAGCATTAATTATTGGTGTCCTTTGCTTTATTGGTATGTTAATATTACAAATTCCTTACGCTGCAACAATTTCTGTTTTGGTAGGATTCACAGCTTTAATACCAGTCTTTGGAGCCTTCATTGGAACAGCAGTAGGTGCTTTTCTAATACTTATGGTAGACCCAGGAAAAGCCTTAATATTTATTATCTTTATTATCATACTACAGCAACTAGAAGGCAATCTAATCTATCCAAAAGTGGTAGGAAATTCGGTAGGATTACCTGGTATCTGGGTCATGGTAGCCGTAACCGTAGGAGCAAGTATAGCCGGAATATTAGGAATGTTATTAAGTGTTCCTATCTGTTCTATTTTATATAGTATTGTAAGAACCAAGGTAAATAACAGAATAGATCAAAAGAACAAAGAAAAAATAAAAATAAAATCAACCACAAAAAAGAAAACAAATTAAATGTTTTCTTTTTCTTTTAAATAATCTAAAAAACTACGACATCCCAACTCTATTTCTTGATAGGTAATTTCAAAATTTCCAGTATACCAAGGATCTGCAATATCTTTTTTTAAAGAAGTAAAATCAAGTAATCGATGTATTTTTAAACAATTATCATGAATAAATATATTTCTCATTAAGCGACTATTTAAAGAATCAACACTAATAAAATAATCAAAAGAATCATAATCTTCTTTTTTTAATTGAGTTGCATATCGTGATGTATAAGGAATATGATGACGTTCTAACTCACGAATGGTACCAGCATGAACAGGGTTACCTAATTCTTCATCACTAGTCCCACGGGATAAAACAGATATTTTATCCTCTAAGTTATCTTTTTTTACCATATCTTTAAAAACAAACTCTGCCATAGGACTTCTACAAATATTTCCTAAGCAAACAAAGCAAACGCGAATCATTTTATCACCCTTTCCATACTAGAATAACATAGAATAAAAAATTGATAAAGAAATTATGATATAATAGAAAATAAGGTGAAGAAAAATGACAAAAAAAGAAGAAAAAGAATATTTAGAATTTGCAAAAAAAATAAGTAAAAAAGCAGGGAAAATAATGCTTAAATATTTTAATAAAGAAAATAGTTATGCTTACAAATCTGATAAAACGATAGTGACTGAAGTAGATAAAAAAATAAATAGATTTGTGATTGATGAGATAAGGAAAAAATATCCTACACATGCTATTGATGGAGAAGAAGAAAAATATGGAAAAAGTAAATATACCTGGGTATGTGATCCAATCGATGGAACCGCAATGTACGCAAGAAAAATCCCTCTTTCTGTTTTTTCTTTAGCTCTTACAGAAGATGGAAAACCAAAAATAGGTGTGGTATATGATCCATTTACAAACAATCTATATAGCGCTGCCAGTGGTCTAGGAGCTTATCAAAATGATGTTAAAATTAAGGTAAATACTTATTCTTTAGATAATGAAAAATCTTTAATAAACTTCGATATGTGGCCAACTGCCGAATATAATTTATACCCCTTATTAGAAACTTTAGGAAAAAAATGTTACA
>CALVRR010000061.1 GCA_944358705.1 uncultured Bacilli bacterium | reverse complement strand
ATATTTTAAATCTATAGTTGCGAGGCAAATTTATTTATATTATAATAAGTTGGAATGGGATGATGTTATGTACAAGAATAAAAAGAGAAAACAAATTAATTTCAAAATTTTAATTGTAGTGGTTGCAATTGTCGTTGTTATTGGTCTTGCGATTTCTGTTCATATGAGTCGTTCTTCTTTTTTAGGGGAGGGAATTATTAAGGATGTTGTAATGACGATTGATAAAATTGTAATGTATCCTTTCACGGCTTTAAATGATGAGAAAAATGTTACACAATCAGAAAGTTATTTAATTCAGAAGAATGTTAATGCTTCTTTAGAAAAAGAAATTCAAGAGTTGAAAGAAGCTTTGGATTTAAATCGTACTTTGACAGAATATACGCCGATTAATGCTACTATTTTATCTAGAAATAAAAGTTATTGGTTTAATCAACTTATGATTGATAAAGGATCTCGCGATGGAATAAAAAAAGATATGGCAGTTGTTACTAAAGATGGGTTGGTTGGTAAGGTTTCGCGAGTGTATCGTAATTCTAGTGAAATTAAGTTAATTACTTCCGATGATGTAAATTATAAAATTAGTGTTGCTATTCAGACGGGAAATGGGGATAGTTATGCTATTTTAAATGGCTATGATTCTGATACGGAATGTGTTATGGTTACTGGTGTGGATAAGATGAGTAAGGTAAAAAAAGGGGATACTATTGTTACCAGTGGTCTTGGTGGAATGTTTCCAGGCGGTATTTATGTTGGAGTAGTGCAAGATATTAAAAGTGATAAGTATGATTTAAGTAAAACTTTATATATTAAAACATCTCAAGATTTTAATAATATTCATTATGTGACCGTGTTAAAGGAGAAAAAATAGTATGGTTGTTCCTATTATTATTTTCATCGTTTCCTTTTTCTTAGATGGAATTCTTTCTAACTTTTTACCTTATATGGTAGGAGATTTATCACTTTTTACTCCAATGCTTACGATAGTTTCTTTTGTAGTAGTTTATCCTTTTTTTATAAAAAAAACAAAATGGTATTTTGTTAGTTGTTTCTTTATAGGAATTTTTTATGATTTTATGTATACAAATTTGTTATTTTATAATGCTATTTTATTTTTAGGAATTGGATTACTTACTATGTTTTTTCATCGTTATATTCGTCTTACGTGGCTTAGTTTGATTTTATTTGTCGTTTTGGCGATTGTTGGTTATGAATGTGCTAATGCTATTCTTATTCTTATATTTAATCTGGTACCAATGACATTTTATCGATTACTTTATAAAATTTCGCATAGTTTATTATTAAATATTTGTTATGCAGAACTAGTTTATTTTATTATTTGGCTATTACCGAAGAAGTATAAAAAAGTAGCTATTAATTCTTAAGAAAAGCAGAATATTTGCTTTTCTTTTTTCATATCCTTTATTGAGGAGATTATACTATGCAAACAAAGAAAACGATTAAGAAAAAATTGGTATTAAAAAAAAGCGTTAGAAATTTTATGACTAGAGTCCTTATTACAGTAATTATTTTTTTAGTAGGAATGATTTTAGTGAAAAGCGATAATAAAATAAAAAATAGTATTTTAGAAAATGTATATAATAAAAATTTTGAATTTACAAAATTGAAGGATATCTATCAGAAATATTTTGGTAATATTTTATCTATTGATCAATTAGCGGTGAAGGAGCAGGCTGTTTTTCGAGAAAAATTATCTTATAAAAAAGCCAATACTTATTTGGATGGCGTAAAACTTACTGTTGATGAAAATTATATGGTTCCTATTCTTGAAAGTGGTATTGTTATTTTTATTGGTGAGAAGGAAGGGTATGGAAATACTGTAGTGGTGGAACAAGTGGATGGAGTGGATGTTTATTATTCTAATATTTCTACGGATGGTATTCAGTTATATGACTATGTAGAAAAAGGTAGCTTACTAGGAGAAGCAAAGAATAAGAAGCTTTATTTGGTTTTTCAAAAAGATGGGAAGTTTTTAAATTATCAAGACTATATTTAGTTATTTTTCTATTCATCCACTGTTTTATTTTGTAGCATTTGCTGCTGTTTTAACGGCTTCTTTTTTTTCCTTTTTTGTTATTACTTTTTTAATTGTAATTCATGAGATAGGGCATTTATTTATGGCATATTTTTGTGGTGCGAAGGTACTTAAGATTTTAATTTATCCTTTAGGAGGGATATCTAAATTTTCTACTTCTTTTAATATTTCTTTATTTAGGGAATTTATTATTTTAATTTTTGGACCGTTATTTCAAATTTTTGGTTGGTTTATTTTAATTACTGTTTTTCCAGAAAAAGTAATTTTGATTTCTGCTTATCATTATGGGATTTTATTTTTTAATTTACTTCCTATTTATCCTTTGGATGGTGGAAAGTTCGTTTGTTTATTATTTCATTATTTTTTTCCTTATAAAAACGCATTTTATTGTACTTTTTTTATGGGGTATTTTTTGTTATTTTGCTTTTTCTATTTTTATTTTGTTTCATTTTCATTTAATATATTATTTTTGTCTGTTTTTCTGTTTATAAAATTAACCAAGGAATTACAGAATCTCTCTTATTATTATGAACGTTTTTTATTGGAAAGGTATTTAAATCATTATAATTTTCATAAAAGTAAAGTTGTAACTTCTTTGGAACAATTTCAAAGAAGTTATCGACATTTGGTTAAAGAAGGGGATATTTATTACATAGAAAAAGAATATTTAGAAAAAAAGTATAAAAAATGTTGACAATTATGTTTGTGCTTGCTATAATCTATTTGTCGACTTGAAAAAGAGAAGACAAATATGGGGCATTAGCTCAGCTGGGAGAGCGCCACGTTTGCACCGTGGAGGTCAGCGGTTCGATCCCGCTATGCTCCACCATATTGATTATTAC
>CALVRR010000060.1 GCA_944358705.1 uncultured Bacilli bacterium | reverse complement strand
TTTTGAAGTCATCGTAGTAAACGATGGTTGCACTGATCAAAGTATAGAACTTGCCAAAGAATATAAAGTAAAGATTGTAAATGAAAAACATGTTGGTGTAAGTGAAGCAAGAAACATAGGAGCAAAATATGCAACCGGAGAATATTTAGTGTTTTTAGATAGTGACGACTACTGGGAAAAAGAACTGTTAGAACATGTTACAAAGTCCTTAGAAAACAAACCAGATTTGGTAAGATTTCAGGCAAGAACCGTAACAGAAGATGGAGAAATAACAAACTATGAAGAAGCAGAATTCGAAGGATTAAATGGAATAGACGCTTTTCAAAAAATTTCAAAGTTTCATTTTGTAGAAAGTATTTGGTGTTACGCGATAAAAAGAACATATTATGAAAAAGAAAAGTTTCAGTTCAAAAAAGATAGAATTCATGAAGATTTTGGACTAACACCACTGATAGTAATAAAAGCGAAAAAAATTAACTCCATTTCTTATATTGGTTATAATTATTTTCGAAGAACAGGAAGTATTATGAATACCCCAAAATATTCATGGACGCAAAAAAAAGTAAAAGATTTTTATTATCATTATCAATATCTAAGGAAAGAAATCGAAAAAGTAGAGGGAGATACTTCGATATTTAAAAGTTTTATCGCCAATAGTATGATTATGAAAATATGTGAATTAAATAAAAAGGATTATAAAAATTATAAAAAGAAGTTAAAAGAAGAAAATGTATATAGTGATTTATTAACAGATACTAAGGTAAGAAAAATAAAAAAATGGTTAGTATCACTTAGTCCCAGGATATATTATAAAATAATGCAGTAGGAGAGATAGTATGAAAAAGGAAAAAATTTCAGTAATTGTTCCATGTTATAACGAAGAAGAATCTCTACCCATCTTTTATAAAGAAATAACGAAAGTGATAAAAGAAATGGGAAATGTAGAATTTGAACTATTATTCATTAACGATGGAAGCAAAGATAACACATTAAATATTCTTAGAAGTCTATCCAAAAAAGATAAGAGAGTAAGGTATATTTCTCTTTCAAGAAATTTTGGAAAAGAAGGAGGAATGTATGCTGGACTAGAAAATGCAACTGGAGATTTGGTAGCTATAATGGATGCGGATATGCAAGACCCACCAAGTATGATTAAAGAAATGTATCGTTCAATAAAAGAAGAAGGATATGATTGTGTTGCCTTATATAGTCCGAACCATAAAGATTATGGTTTCATTAGAAAAGTATTTACAAAGTGCTGGTATAAATTAATTGGAGCGATTTCTTCTACACCACAAGTACCAGGTGCTAGAGAATTTCGTTTAATGAAAAGAAAAGTAGTAGACGCTATTGTAAATATGAAAGAATATAATCGTTATTCCAAGGGATTATTTAGTTTTGTAGGTTTTAATACCAAATGGATAAAATATGAAGCCCCAGATAGAATCGCAGGAAAATCAAAATTTAATTTTTGGAAACTCTTTAGATACGCATTAGAAGGAATATTAGCATTTTCAACAACCCCATTAGTAATATCCGCAATTGTAGGAATAATACTTTGCCTAATATCATTTATTGCAATCATAATAATTATTGTAAAAACATTAGTATTTGGAGATCCAGTTAGTGGCTGGCCAAGTTTAGCCTGCCTTATCATATTTATGGGAGGCCTACAATTATTTTTCTTCGGAATCATGGGGATGTATCTATCAAAATTATATTTAGAAGTTAAGAAAAGACCAATTTATATTACCTCAGAAACAGAAAAGGATAAAGAATATGACAGACATTAGTATTATTGTACCAATCTATAATGCAGAAAAATATTTAAATAAATGTATAGACTCCCTAATAAATCAAACGAAAAAAGAATTAGAATTTATTTTAATCAATGATGGATCAACAGACCGCTCTGAAGAAATTATTAAAGGATATAAGGATAAAAGAATAAAGTATTTTAAAAATAAAAATCAGGGGATAGGGAAAACTAGAAATTTTGGGATAGAAAAAGCCAGTGGAAAATGTTTAATGTTTTTAGATAGTGATGACTATCTATCAGAAGATGCATGCGAAGTAATGTATGAAAAAATGGAAAAAGAAAAACTAGATTTAGTAATTTGTAATTTCTATCAAGTAACTGGAAACCATAAAGAAGAAGTTAGAATAAAAGAATTTGATAATACTAGTCTAAAAGAGAATAAGGAGTTGCTATTAGAAGTAAATTTATCTCCATGGAACAAATTATATAAAAGTGAACTAATTAAAAAAAATAATATTAAATTTATAGAAGACTTAAAATATGAAGATGCCCCATTCGTAGTAGAAGCTATGGATAAAGCCAAAGAAATTGGCCAGATAAAAAGTCCATTAAACTATTATGTTGTTCATAAAAATAGTGAAACAACAGTAAGAGATGAAAAAATATTTGATATTATAAAAATTATGGATAAAATTAGAAAGTATTTTGCAAAGAAAAAAGAATTCACAGAAACTGTGGATAAATTAACAGTAAGAGTATTAACAAATTATACCATTCAGCAACGAGTACAAAAAGAAATGAAAACAGGAATAGAATTTATTAACCAAGCATTTTCATATATGGAAAAAAATATTCCAGATTACAAAGATAATAAATATTATGAAAAAAGAGGAATATTACGAAGAACAATAGAAAAAAGTAAACGACTAACAATTTGGTATTGCAATTTCTATAAAATAGTTCACAGAAGATAGTTCATTTGGAAAAATAAATAATCTATGATATAATGTACTAGCAAGAAAAATTTTATCAATAGAAATAAAGATAAAAGAAAGAGGTAGAAATGTGGAAAAAGATACAGCAATTAAAGTAACACATGTATCAAAAACTTTTAAACTTTACTACGACAAAGCAAATACATTAAAAGAAAAAATACTATTTTTTTCAAAAAAAAATAAAAGTAAAGATGCTATTTTACATGTGTTAAAAGATATAAATTTAACAATAAAAAAAGGAGAAAGTGTAGCTTTAATTGGAACCAATGGAAGTGGAAAATCAACTTTATTAAAATTAATGACAAAAATTATTTATCC
>CALVRR010000059.1 GCA_944358705.1 uncultured Bacilli bacterium | reverse complement strand
TCATCTATTCCAGAAGTTAGTCTCTCATAGGACTTTTGTACTTCTTCTAAACCTACAATGTCGTCAACAAATTTTAAAACATCAATTTTCTTTTCACTCATTAAATTAATACAAGTTTGAAATTCTTCTTTGGTATAACCGATAGCCCCTTTTAGATTTAGTTCTTTCATAACTCCTACGATGGTTGGGATGGTTACGGTTCCTAAAGACACACCTACTAACACTACTGTTCCTCCAGGTTGTACGGTCATTAGAGAAGTTCCTACAGCAGGAGAATTTCCACAACATTCAATGACAACATCAAATCCTCCATTTGTTTTTGTTACTAAATTTTCTACCATCTTAGTGTCTTTGGCATCAAACCATTCATCAGCTACACCTAATTTTACGGCTTTTTCTCCACGTTTTTTATTTGTTTCAGATAAAGCGACATAGCTTGCTCCTTCCATTTTCGCAAACATAGCACATACTAAGCCAATGATTCCTCCACCGATTACTAAAACTTTTTCTCCAACTTTAATATCCGCTAGATGAATGGCATGTAACCCTACTGCCGTTGGTTCTACCATAGCTCCTTCTTCATCACTTACAGATTCTGGTAATTTCATAATCATATCTGGTCTTACTTTAATTTTTTTCGTTAGTGCTCCCGGATTTGTTAGAGAAAGTCCTACCGCATTTGTCCAGGTCGATGGGCAATATTGTGGATTTCCAGAAAGACACGCCTTACAATTTCCACAGGGAGAAATTGGTAAGCCTGTTACTCTATCTCCTATTTTTAAATCTACTCTTGATCCAGGGTCTTTTACAATACCGCTAAATTCATGGCCCATGACAAGTCCTCTTGGCTCTCCTGCTACCCAGTAATGAATATCAGAACCACAGATTCCACTTTTTTTCACCTCTACTATGACATTTTCGTGGTCGATGGCAGGTTCCTTAATATCTACTATTTCAAATTCTTTCACACCTTTTATCGCTACACATTTCATTATATATCCTCCTATTATTATTTTTATTTTATCATATTTTTGGAGGAATGGTATTCTTTTCTTCATATTTTTCTAGTTTTTACATATGATACAAGGAAAGGATGTTTTTATGAAAATATGTGTTTATGCAATTGCCAAGAATGAAGAAAAATTTGTTCATAGATGGGTGGAATCTATGAAGGAAGCCGATGAGATTTACGTACTTGATACTGGTTCTTGCGATAGTACGGTTTCTTTATTAGAAGAAGCTGGGGTTCATGTAAAAGTGGAAGTAATTGATCCTTGGAGATTTGACGTTGCTAGAAACAAATCTTTAGAACTTGTTCCTGAGGATTGCGATATTTGTGTTTGCACTGATCTCGATGAGGTCCTTGTTCCTGGATGGAGAGAAAAGTTAGAAAAAGCTTGGGGTTCAGACACTACAAGATGTCAATATACTTATCATTGGAGTCTAGATGAAAAAGATCACCCAGTGGTTAGTTTCTTCCTAAATCAAGTACATGGTCGCGAAGGATATCATTGGACGCATCCGGTTCATGAAGTTTTAGAATATACTCTTGGGGAAGAAGTGGTAGTAAGTTGTCCTGATATTATTTTAAAACATTATCCTGATAGTCAAAAATCTCGCAGTAGTTATTTACCTTTGTTAGAACTTTCTGTCAAAGAAGATCCAGAAGACGATCGTAATATGCATTACTTAGGACGGGAGTATATGTATTACAAAATGTGGGAAAAGTCTATCGAAACTTTAAAAAAGCATTTAACTCTAAAACGAGCGGTTTGGAAAGATGAACGTGCAGCTTCGATGCGATTTATTGGTCGTTGTTATAAAAACTTAGAACAATATGATGAAGCTCGTCATTGGTATGATTTAGCTATCCAAGAAGCTCCTCATTTACGAGATGCTTTCGTTGAAAAAGCTTTGTTAGAATATGAATTAAATAATTATGATAAAGTAGAAGATTTGTGTTTCCAGGCTCTAGAGATTAAATCTCATGAACAAACTTATATTAATGAACCATTTAGTTGGGATAGTACTGTTTATGATTTATTATCTATTAGTGCTTATCATCTAGGAAGATTTTCTCAAGCGGTTTATTTTGTAGATATCGCTCTTACTTATTTACCTGAGGATGTTAGACTTTTAAATAACCGAAGAATATTTAAAGAAAAAGAAAGCCATTAGCTTTCTTTTTTTAACTTTCTATATATAAATCTATTTTTTTAGCTTTATATCCTTCTAGGATTTTATTCCAAATAACACTTTCTACATAACGTCCTTTTTTAGGGTGCATTAAATATCTTATTGTTAATTCGATGTGATTCTCTACAATTTTTGTATATATGGTTGGATCATATTTATTAAAGTATACTCTATTTGTGGTATTAATATCATTAATTTGACTTTTCATCTTCTTGGGAATATTCTTGATAATTTCAATATTGTTTACAATTTTATATAATTCTTGTTTATTTTTTACAAGGTCACAATCTAGAGTTAATCTTACTGTTAATTCATCCCAGATATATTTAAATCCTTTATTTAAATTTCTTACTGGTTCAGCAAAGACAATCGAATTAGGAAAGGTTACGATTACCCCTGTCGACTGACCATTTTCTTCTTTGTTAGAGATTTCTAATACTTCAAAGTTTAGTGAGGAAATATTCATCACATCTCCTCGGATACCTTTCACTTCAATTCTGTCTTCTACTTGAAATGGCTTTTTCATTTTTATATAAATTCCGCAGAAAAAGTTTAAAATAAGTTCACGTAGAGCAATTGTCATCGCTGCAGAAGTAACACTAATTAAAGTCATCAAACTTTGAATATATTCATTCCAGGTAAAGAGTAAAAACACTACTTCCAATATATTTAGTATAATTTGAATTGCTTGATTAATTAAGTATTCTTTTCTTCCTTCTATTTTCTTGCGAATGGTTCTTCTACCAAGTTTTTTAAAGAATGAAAATAATACTATTATAATTGTTGTAGATAAAATAAGTGAAATATAATCTTGATTAATTGTAGTTAATTCACTTAAATATTTGCAAAACCTATTAAATAATTCCATGCTACTCCTCCTTACTGGGTTATCATTATATCACTTTTTGTCATTTTTTTAAAGCAATCTATCTAAATCTATGTTATACTGGACATATTATTGACACTTTGGAGGGGATTTTTATGATTATT
>CALVRR010000058.1 GCA_944358705.1 uncultured Bacilli bacterium | reverse complement strand
AAAGAAAGGGACGTTATATGAGTAATTATTATGAATATTCTCTAGCCAAAAGAATGTATGAAAAAATAGAAGATACATTAACAAAAGTAGATTATGAAAAAGATAAATTAATAACATTAAAAGAGATAAGAGAGATATTAAAAGAAAATAGAGAATTATTATGGTACTATCCTATTCAAAATGAAAATGGAGTTTTTTGCCTACAAGGAATGAAAACGATGAACAGTAATTATTTACATCTAGAAGTAAGTAACCCCTGCTTACCAGAAGATTTGTTCATATACTTTGATTTTGATATTGCAACGAATGGAATGTCCATAAACACTAGAAATGAATATTTAAATTTAAAAGTTCAAAGACTATTAAAAAATCAATACCTAGCACACCATCCCTATGCGAATCCATATAAAATGCCAGATTTAAGTGATCCACTAAATCAAATAGCTTTTCGAAGAGAGCATTTTTATTCTATGGAACAAGAACTAAAAAAAATAAAAACAAGGACACAGTAATGACAGAAGGAGAGAAAAACGGTGAATGATATAAAAATTATAACAGAAGATAGTAATAAGAATACAAGGGCTTGCTTAGCTAATTATTTCCGATTTATTGGAGTACTGGTAAGTGAATCCAATCCATACCAAAAGGAAGCCTACCACAACTATGATGAAGTATTAACAGTAGAGGATAATTTATATGAAATGTCGAAAGAAGAAAGAATACAATATATTACAAACATAATAGAAAGGTTTGCACTTGATAAAAAAGAAAAGAAGAACTTATGTAAATTAGCACAAATATACATAGAAAATGAATTGGATATAATAATTCCAAATATAGAATATTATATTGATTATGAAAAAATTGCCTATCAGTTACTAGAAACACAAAAGCAAATTCCAACTACCGATGATTGTTCAAATATCTATGCCAAAGACACTCTATTAACATTAATTAAAAGATTGTATTGGTTGAGGCAAAATGACAGTTTAACAGAGGGTATATTTAACACGCAAGGACTTATACAAGAACTAAACAGTAAAATTCTAAATATTGGAAAAGATAGTGCTCAAGCTAGAATACTACAAGCGCAAATAACAGCAACAGATATATTTTTGCTGGGTGATGCCGTTGTATATTATAAATATGCTATTGATGACTTAAGAAAAGATGATGTTTATAATGCAAAATATATGGGTAGTCTGTACTATGAAATAGGAAAAAGGACTAGAAAGAAAGAGGAAAAAATTTCTTATTTAAAAAGATCAACAGAAATCGATTTTGACTTCTATCCTTCACATTATGCACTTGGAAAAGTGTATGAAGAAAATAAAGAATATATAAAAGCTATATCTTCATATCGAAAATGTGAAAAATCATTAGAAAATTACCAAACAATAAAAGAAAAAGATTATTTAATAAAAACCGAAGCCTCTATGGCAGAAATTTTTAAAAGTGTAGGACAAAGAACAGAAGCCATAGAAAGCTATGAGAAAATATTGTCTATCCAATCAAGAAAAGATAATATAGAAACGGGAGAAGAAACAAGAAAATTAGGAATAGGGGTAACGGTATATGCAGAATTAACGAAACTATACAGCGCCTGTGGAAATTCTGAAAAGTCAGAGTATTACTGGAATTTATTTCAACAAAAAAGTTTAAGAAAATAAATAGGAAAAGAAAGAAGGAGAAAGAAAATGAGTGATAAAAAAGTTTATGACAGTAATAAATTACCAGACTTTTTTTCTGTAAGAAACTATGAGCAAATAGATTATTCTATGGAAGGAATGAGTGGTAAGAAATGCTATTGTTTTTTTGATAATGGCTTTGCTTCAAATATTATAGAGCCAAATAAAAGAGATATTCGTTTTTTATGGGATGGTTTTATCCTATTCACAGACAAAGAAACTACATTAGAAGATATGAAAAATGGTATAAATTTATATGATAGCAGGCTAGTGGCTTTGCAAAGAACAGATATTTTTGGAAGAAAGGCGAATACAGAAGAAGTTCGGGAATATATTCTTAGAAAACTAACAGAACACGAAATTACATTTGAAATATTAAATGATAAAAACGAAGTATCCGGATATCCTTCCAAATGTGATTTGTGGTCTACAAGGGACTCTTCTGTCTTGTTGGATGCCATAGACTGCGCAGGGGAAGGAGAAGCTTATTATTTTCAAAATGCAAACTTTCATTATACGATTACATTCGATAAATCTAATATTCCGTCTTTAGTATATAGTCATCTAGGCGCTGTTGTTCTACGTGGTGAAAATGAAACAGCAATTGCAAGACTAATAAAAAATGATGAGAACCTACAAGGGTATTTAGAAAGAGTAATCGGTACAGAAAAAATACACTCTTACTTAGAAGGAAGAAATTTATCAGGAACTGCTATTGGTACAATAAAAAATAAAATGATGTAAATTGTGAAAATAATAAAAAATAGGATTTATAACCTATAGTAGTACCTATAGGTATTGTAAAACATTGAATTTTCCACAGTTTTATGATATAATATGCCCACATGAAAGGAGAAAATAGAATGGCTTGTTCAGGGGATACTAAGGATATGGAAGAAGTATTGTTATTAGGAAATAAAATATTAGATGTTTTAGAGAATATATATAAGGGGGAGGAAAATGAAGAAAGAAATGACTAAATATGATGTAATGAAAAAAGAACTAAAAAGTATCGGAATGGCTTTTGTAAAAGGGTATGCTAAGAAAATAAAAAGTAAAATAATAAATGGAGAAGAAAAACAATCATTAGTAAATGCACAAGTAGCAAATGAAATAATGAAAACACTGGATACAACGGCAAATATTTGTTATGAAGTGTATATGGATATAACAACACTAAGTGAAGAAGAACTAGCAGAAGTGGGATTTACTTTTGGAGATTTATTTCAAATCGAACGTGTGAATCAGTATGCAAAAATATTATTAGTAAATGCAGTGTTCAAAAAAGAGGGGATTTCATTCTATGATCAAGTTTTTGAGCAAGCAAAGAAAACCAAGAGTAAAACGAACGCTGCAGTAGAAATTATTGCCAGTCTAAGCCCAGAAAGTCAACAATACATTGCTATGACACAAAGAGATGATTTTTCAATAAAACAAATAGATGAAGAAGGATTAAAAATGATAAATGAGTATCATGAAAGCTTTATGCAACAAAAAATCTTTCCACAAGTAACTGCAAATGAAAGTGCCAAAACAGAATCCCAAAATGCCATACAACTGTTAAGAAAATTACCTGATAGAAAAATTAATATGGAAATTCATTAATGAAAAAAAGAAACAAAATAGATTATAATACCTTTAAAGTTCACACTAAATAAAAAGAACCAAAATATGGTAAAATTTATTTAGAAAAAACTTTGG
>CALVRR010000057.1 GCA_944358705.1 uncultured Bacilli bacterium | reverse complement strand
TTAGTTAACTAAGCTTGTAGAAGTTTATGTAGCTCTATTTTCGGACAGGAGTTCGATTCTCCTCAGCTCCACCATTGGGAAATCTGTTCGAACTTTTTTGAACATTAATATATATTGATACCAGTCAATTATGCTGGTATTTTTTATATCACAGGTAATTTTGATGCTTGCGGTAAAATACCTAGGGGGTTAAATATTTTGTCATAGAAAAAATAGTATATAAAAAAGATGATTTTGATATTGGTTTTTAGTATCAGAATCATCTTTAATTTTATTATTGTTAAAGTTATTTCGCTTTATTATTAGACTTGTTTAAATTCAATAATTGGTTTCTTAAATCATTAAAAATAATATTATGTGGTAAATTATTTCTAATAGACTCAACATCATTAGTTGTTAATCTCATTTGAAATGATGCAATCTCATTAAGTACAGTTTCGACATCTAGACTTGAATCTACGCTTAATTTTTGTGTTATCATTTTACTATAACATTTTGCAAAAAATAAATCTAATTGTAAATAATCACTTTCATCTTGATTTGACATAATTTTATGCAAACTATTACCTATATTAGTAAAAGGCGATAGGTCATTTTGAAAAACGTCTTGCGCAATACTTTGATATTGCTTATTAAATTCTTCTAAAACAGGACTAGGATCTAAATAAGTTACTTGAAAAGTACCTTCATTACCAAGTAATGATGTTAAAATTTTCCCATACCCGAGCATAAATCTATAACCGCTGATAAGATAAAATACATTTATGTAATTGCCATTACTTCCTAATTTAAACTTACTTTGTGGAATATTGTAGCAATTAACATTATCCATTGATTCAGTTTCTTGTAATAATTCATCAATTAAAGTTAAGTTTTTATCAGAAGCATAATTTTGCTTATCAATACCACTTCCAATAGAATCGCTATAGTTATCAATTAGTTCATCAACTGATATTATGATTGATGAGTATTTTCCATTTGACATTTTTGCAAAATTGCTTATTAATCTTTTGTATATATCATCTGCTGATATATAATCACTAAAATCCATAGAAGAAAATATTTCTTTTGCTTTATCATCACCCACAGTATTTTTTAGTGTAGCAAGTAAATCATCTAAAAATGCTTTTGAATTATCTAATCGTACTTTATATCCACCAATAAATTGAGTCTTTAAGGCATGACCTAGTTCATGATCAAAAACTGTAGACGTTAAAATTTTAAGAAATAATTCTTTGCTTTCGCTAGACCAATTACTTATTATGGGCATTGCTACTTTTTTTATTGCATTTTCCGCTATGTATATTGTTCTATTTTTTTCAGAAAATTCACAAGACTCAGCATTTTCATCACTTTTAACTATTATATATCGTAAACTTTGAAATAATCTGTTTAGTAAAAAGTCTTCTAAATGATAGTAACCATTATTACTCTTTATAATATAGTTTTTAAAACTATCATCATTTACTGATATTGTAGGAAAGCAATCCTTATATTTATTATATCTATTAATAATACCATTTTTAATACAAGCCATTGTTGTTTCGTCATTAATTCCTAATATATTAAAATAACAATTTAGAAAATCATTGATTTTTTCTATTGGCATTAAAAACCACCTCTATCGTCTATATTTTAACATAAAATTCATTTATTCTAACACACTTATTAAAAAATTATGCTAAAGTGTTTATCGAGATTTGATATTTATATCAATTTGTACTTTTGCAAAAGTTGTAGATATCCACGACACTCGCACCAATAAGAAATTAGTCGAAAGAATTGACTTTAAATAAAAAAAAGTTTATTTCAATAAGCTTTTTTTTATGCAAAAAACTTTAAGATTAGATTACATATAAAATATCAATATGAGTTAGAAATTTAAGATTATTAATACGTAAATTTAAAAAATAAAAATATGAATTAGAACACGCAATAAATAATATAAAAAAATAGAAGATATAATAAATATCTTCTAACAAAAAATAGTAACACTATACACTATCAGCAAAGCCAATAACTCTATGAAAAGAAAATTTATCCTAATCAGTTTTAATAAGAATCCAAACCAAAAACTTATTTTCTCAATTCACGACAAATAGCATATATTTCTTCTTGATAATACCTCATATTAAGTTGTTTTCGTATAACAGCCAAATCATCGGTCTGATCCACTTCTATTTTAGATGCATCAATATACTCATCTAACTTTTCGCACACTTCTGAGTCTATTTCACTACAATAAGTGCTGTTATAATTTTCAAGAAGTTCAGTTAATCCCTGGTAATTTTCCGCCTCAGTGTATGCATCTACATCAATCTCGTCAATTTTATTACATAGTTCTTGTTCTTTTTTATTAGAACAACCGGTTACAATAATAACAGCTATAATTAATACTATAATCTTTTTCATTTTTCTTACTCCATTCTAATTTTTAAATCTGTAGTTAACCAATTCAATAAAATATGAACCCTATTTAAATTCCTATCTTACATATAAATTATATCATTAAATTGACTTTTTGACAAAATTTTATAAATTTTTGTGAAAAACCCAAAAAAATAAAGAAGAAATACAAATATTAACTGCCTAATAGCGAATATACAATAGATAATATATTTTAGCTATAGACTTTTATTAGCATAAATACTATAATACAAAACAAACATTAAGGAGGAAACATGGACAAAGACACATTAAGAAACAATTTATTTGAATCATACTTTGATGAAAAAGAAGGAGTAACAGCAACTGACTTAGTAAATAAATTATCATTCATCCCACAAACCTGGGAAAAGCTACATATTCTATGTCAAAAAAATATACGTCATTTTAGCAAATGGAATACTCTAGAGTGTTTTAAGGAAGTAAAATATAAAAATAAAAGATATTTAATTCTAAAGGAACATTCTTGGAATTATACCATCATTGATATGAAAGAACAAAAATGTATAACAAGAGAACAACTTAAAGAAACCTTTGAAGAAAGTTTCTTTATAGAAAATTTTGAGGAACAAAAGCAAGATATTGATCTTAACTTTTCTAAATACTATATAATACGAGAATATCATGGAGATATCCAAGAATTAGTTGATTTATATTTTCAGAATGAATCCATCTTTAACTTGCCAACAAGACTATCTTATAGATTAGGAACAGAAGCTGCCTGGACTTCCTTAACGATTGATTTCGCAAATGGAAAAGGATATATGAGCTTTCGAACTCCAGATCAATTTCTATATGAACATTTATTTTTAAACTATAATCTAACTCCAAGTGGAATGCAAGACTCACAAAGAAAAATTGGAATAGAAAAAATAATGGAGATGTTTCGAAGAATACCTTCCATAAAAATTCCTAAAGATAGAATACCCGAAAAATTATTAGCTGAATATGAAAAAAGAGTAAATCAGGAAAATGAGGAAAAAAATGACATAGTAGATTTTTTAAATACCACAATACAAAGTGGAGAAAATGCACTAATCCTAATCAATGAAGAAAAAGAAGATACATTAGAGTTTGAAATCATGAGGAAGCAAAGGAAAGAGAAAAAATTTAATTTAGAAAATAAAAATATAGCAGAACTATTATACGATGGAATATGTCAAGTAGCTCCAGACGCAACCATTACATTTATGAATGTAGATGCCTTTGGAAAAAGACATGATACTGTAATAATTGATATAAGTGAAAACGTAAAAGCAATGATTGTAAATAATACACATCATTATGACAGTTTTATAGAAAGCATAAAAACTCTAACAAAAGAGGAATCCTATGTTGGAAGCGAACCACAACCTGCCATGTATAGTAAAAAAATAAAGCCAAGAACAAATAATAAATAATCAAAATAAAAATCCACCAGTTTAACTAGTGGTTTTTCTTTGAGGCCTATAAGGCCTATTACTGGCAGCTCTCACATGAGAGCTTTTTTGATTTG
>CALVRR010000056.1 GCA_944358705.1 uncultured Bacilli bacterium | reverse complement strand
ACCAGGAACTCTCATTTTCATAGTAGAATTCTTTGCGTTATTCATTTCATTCACCTCCTACATTCATAGGTTGTGAACTTTTTTAAATTTAATACAAAAAATGAACTGGTAAATTATAACAAATTTGAAAACTCATCTTCCTTTTCTTTAACAACAATCGTATTTACACAATCAATCGCATCTTCAATAAGACTAGAATAATCAAATTTTTCTTCCTCTTTTTTCGCTTGTTCCAAACTAGGATGAATAACAGGATGCTTAGGAACAAAAACAGTACAACAATCTTCATAAGGCAAAATACTAATATCATAAGTATCTATTTTTTTTGCTAAATCAATAATTTCCAATTTATCAAAACAAGCAACAGGACGAATCACAGGCATAGAAGTAACTTCATTAATAACACTCATACTAGCAAGTGTTTGAGAAGCCACCTGACCAATCGATTCTCCATTAATAATAACTAGTCCACGATATTTTTTAGCTAATTGTTCCATAATACGATACATCATTCTACGCATAATAGTAATACAATAATTAGGATGACATTTTTTATAAATTTCTTCTTGAATTTTTGTAAAATTAACAATATGTAAATGGATTTCATTCGTATATTTAGCTAATTTTTTTGAAAGCTCAATTACCTTGTTTCTAGCATCCAAACTCGTATGAGGAATAGCTTCAAAATATACACAATCAATAGGGATACCACGCTTCATAGCTAAATAACCAGCAACCGGAGAATCAATTCCACCAGATAACATTAACATTCCCTTAGGTTGTGTACCAACAGGATAACCACCAGAACCTTTATAAGCATTAAAATAAATATAACTATATTTTTCTCGAATCTCTACTTGAATAAGTAATTCTGGATGATGAACATCAACAGAAACATTTTTTTTATTTTTTAATACAACTCCACCAAGAATACGATTCATTTCTTGACTATGAATAGAAAAGCTTTTATCACTTCTCTTAGTTTCCACCTTAAAAGTAGAAAAATTCATATCTAATATTAAATTTAATAACTGATCTTTTATAGTATCAATATTAGTATCTACAAGATAAGCAATGTGATACATATGGATTCCAAAAACACAATCCAAACTTTTCTTAATCTCTTCCAAATCAGACTCTAAAAATTCAATATACATACGACTACGATCTTTAAAGATAGAAACATCAAAAGGTTTTAATTTATTTTTAATATTTTGATAAAGTGTTTTTATAAAAAAATTACGATTTCCCTTCTTCGTAGTAAGTTCCCCATATTTAATTAAAATTACTCTCTTCATCTGATCACCTCTACATCTGTTGGTATTTTAACACAAAAAGAAAAAGAAGAAAACCATTTTCTTCTTAATCACTAACTTTTTCCATATGACGATACATAGTAGTTTTAACAATATTTCCTTGACCAGGGATCTCTTTAACATTTTTATAAAAAGTATTGTTAAGTTTATTATATTCATATAAGAACAATTCAAGTTCTAAATCCTCTTCAAATAATTTTTCCCCACCATCTTGATAATTATAAAAATCCATACTTTGATTATCATTCTTATGTTCTTTCTTTGACCAAGGAGAAACTTGATAAATTGTATAAGGTGTTTTTAATGAATCTTGTTGATAAATTAAATAACTACCACACTCCAAAGTAACGTATTTTTTATTATTCTTTACTACTACCTTAGAAGTATGAGTATTACAATATTTATCTCCCTGAAACGGATTTTTAATATTAGATAACGAATTATCATCAATCATACTTTGTAAATAGTAAACAGAATGATCTTGATCATCCAAATACAAGTTACTTACACTTAAAGAAAACATTTTTGCATTATACTGCATGACCTTATATTGTTCTTTATAATCAGTCTTAAAAACATAAGCAAGTAAAAGAACAAAAATAATCAATAATACAACACAAATAGTAAGCATTTCATAACTACCAAATCCATCTTTTCTTTTAACTATCATAAACCGCCAACAACTTTCTATATATATTTTCATCAACCAAAGAAACTGCTTTTATAGAAACATCCAAAGCACTCTTATATTCCCCTTTAAAAAACAAAGTCTCCGCTTCATTAAGACCAGAATCCACTTCATTATAAACATCTCGATAACGATTACCAAAAACAATGGCCATCTCTGCAAGTTGTGCAGTCTTAATCATTTCATTTGTTGTGTTATATAATTTTAATACCAAATCTCTAGCAGTATCTACTCTAGTATTTAAGGTTTTAATTACAATTGGTTTACGTTCTAATTCTTTAATTACTTCTTCAATTGCCTCATTCGCCTCTGACAACTGAACAAAATAATTATTCGTAATAATAGGTAATTTATAACTACGCATCTTTTCTTTACTCTGTTTCAAGAAAGACTCAATTTCTTCTAATTGTTCACGAGCTCGAATCTCATCATCATACATATTCCCTAAAGATTTCAATGCCTGGTCCAAATCCTCTTCCATCTCTTTTAAACGAACAGTAAGTTCTTCTACTTCCTTATGAAGCATAGAATAAGGAGAAGACTTCGCTTCCACTTTAGCAAGCATCTTTTTATAGTCATCATTAATCACAACTAGGGTCTTATTAACTTCATGAATCGTCTCTACATCTTGATCATTTAAATCATACATACTTTTAATATCATCCAATTGATTATAAACTTCTTGAACAACTTTATTTGTTTTTTCTAGCTTTTTAGAAAAATCAGCTTCCATCTCTTCATACACTTTACGAGAAAGTCTCTCCTTTTCAAAATCAACAAACAAGGAATCATAATATTCAAGCATAGTTTTAAGTTCAAACATACAGTCTTCCAAATTCAAAACACGAACTTTATCTAAAATATGATCAATATTTTTTTGTGACTCTTCTAGGTTATAATCAATATTTAAATAATCCAAAGGATATTCTTGTTTTACCATATCATCATTTAATTCTCGAACTTCTTTCATACGATTAGGAATAACTTGTTTTGCCATCAATAACAAATCAGGAACTTCTTTAATTACAATACCCATATGTTCTATCATAGTATCTAATGCTTTCACAATATGAACAACTTCATTATATTCATTTTTTTCCATAACCTTTTCAAAATCCAAAAAACGTCGCTCAATATTTTCTAATTGCAAACTAATAGCTTCCTGCATCTCATCATACATTTGTTTATGATCCTGAAACTCTTTATTTAATTCACGATATTTTGTCTTTAATTTAATAACAATAGCACGATACTTTTCTTCACTCAATGTAATTTCTTTTATTTCATCAAGTAAATAATCTGCAGACTCTCTTGCTTTATAAATCTCCATCTCCGTTTTAGCCAAACGATAAATACAGTTTTTATAATCCTTTTTATCAATATAAATATCTAAATCGATAAGCATATCATCAATTTGTGCTAATTTTTTTTCTCTAAGTTCATCAAAACGATCTTGCCAATCATTATATTTTTCTTCCATCTTATCATTTTTAATAATAGGTTCGACTTTTGAAAGCTCCAAGGAAACCGGTGTACTAGCAACCATATTTTTCGCAACTTCTAACTCTTGAACACGCCTTCGATAACGATTTGCAATTCCTCGACGAATAAAGTGAAGCGCTACAATAACAATTACAATACAAATAACTAAATATGATCCAATAATTAAATACTGTCCTTGCATACTTCACCACCTTATCATCTATTCCTATTCTAACACAAAGTACAGACAAATTTCTACTATTTTATCAAAAATATAAAAGAAAACAACAAGAAAAATTTTCCAAAGAAAAAAGACCAAAACATACCGTTCAAGTCTTTAAAAAATTATTTCTTAATAGAGGATGCATTCTCAGTTACAGAAGACTTACCAAGGACAATTCTTGTTCTTTTTATCTCTCCATCCTCTTTTTCCGTACTTCCTTGGTGTTTGCTAATGCTAAGTAGGCATCATTTAAACCATTGTTCATTATTCTCGTAGATAAAGGAAGTCGTTTTTCATCCACAACACCAAATTTTAAATAATCAGTAGTCACATCTCGAACAGA
>CALVRR010000055.1 GCA_944358705.1 uncultured Bacilli bacterium | reverse complement strand
CAAATTGTTGAAGAAAAGATAAAAGGAAACAAATCTATGGAACTTCTATATGCGTGGTCAAAATTTACTCGTATGATTGAGAGAACAAAAGCAAACGTTTTCATGACAAAATTAAGTTGTGATATAGAGGATGGTTCCTATCAGATAACTGCGGCTAGCGCTGCGAATATGTTACACGAGTGTCTAGCTAGCAAGAAAAAAGATAACCCAGATAGACTATTTGGTATGTATAAGATAGAAGAATTAAGTTTAGGTATAAAGTTTCC
Organism: uncultured Bacilli bacterium; assembly: GCA_944358705.1. Taxonomy (GTDB): domain Bacteria; phylum Bacillota_I; class Bacilli_A; order RF39; family UBA660; genus Faecimonas. Next base: position 3,794 of record CALVRR010000055.1, on the reverse strand, counting down.
TGAAGAAAGAAGTTTTCATACTCCTCAACAATATGAAAAATCTTTAATAACTGAAGATGAGGAAAAATCATGGCCAGCTGTATTATTTGTTGCTTTAATGAATGCGTATGGAATCGAAGCAGAAGATTTATTAGAAACAGGAAGAAAAGTAGAACAACAAGGAAAAGAATATATTGCCGATATGGCAGTAGAATATGCCGCAAGATCAGAAAAAAATTTTACAGATATTCATAAAAGTGCAAGAAAAAACTAGAAGGATAAGATGAAAGTATATAGAATTATACTAAATACCCTTAGCTTAAATTTAGGAAATCATAAAGATATTCTAGGAGAACTTAATTATCAGGGGTTTGAGGATTTTTATTATCGTATGGGATTTGTTAGTTTTCAAAAAAATGAAAACCTAGAACGATTCACTAGAAGAGATAGTGTTTATGCAAATAACTTTGATTTTAAAAAGGAAAGTAAATTTTTCTTTTTTTATCCAGAAAACGCTATTATGACGGCACACCAAATCATCGGTCAAAAAAAATTATCTAGTTGTTCCTATATGTTAGCAGAATATGATATTCCTGTAGACTTGCTCGCAGAAAATTTAGGATGGGGACGATATTTTGAGGAACAGGAGTATTTGGAGTTTTTAATTCCGAAAGAAAAGTTAGTAACCTCTCCAATAAATATTACAAAAACTCCATCCCAAAAAGAAGAAGTATTTTCAAAATCATTTCAAGATACCATCATCACTTTAAAACAAGTTTTAGCAGACGATACCACAGATTTTAATACCATGGATACTTTTCAATTGTTTTTTAAATATAAAAAGTTATTAAATAATGACGATAAAAAAGTACAAAGTAGTATTCAAACATCTCCACTATATCGAGCGTTTTTAGAAAATAATCAAGAAGTTTATGAAAGTTCTTATCTTACTGGAAATTACTTTTATGTTCATGATGGAGATATTTCTAGGATAATAAATCATGATGGAATTTATGACATCTTTGATAAAAAAGGATTTTTTATTTCGGAAGATTGTAGGAAAAAATCAAAAACCGAAGAAAAGGAATTACTCAAAGATTTAATAGATAGTAGTTTCGATACTAGAAAAAATATATTGATGAAAGTAAGAAGAAATTGATTTTCTTCTTTTTCTATGGATATCTTTAAAACTATGATAAAATAGAGAAAAGAAGGTGCGATATGGAAGTTTTGGAATGGAAGTTTGATGATTTTTTTCAAAATGAAGAATCTTTTTTTAAAGAATTGGAATTCGTAAAAAAGGAACTATCTTTGATAGAAAATAATAAAAAAGAAGACTCATTATATAATAATTTAAAAAAATATTATGATATGTCTTATCGAGTAGAAAAACTTTGTACTTATATGACATTAAAAAGTGATTTAGATATTTCGAATCAGACATATATTGCTTATAAAAACGAAATTAATAGAATCCAAGGAATACTAGACAAATTCTTACAATCGATAAATCAGATTATTTTATCGAGTAGTGATACCGTAGATGATTTTATAAAACAAGATGGTAACCTAAGGAAATATAAAATGCATTTATATGAGGTGTTAAGACAAAAGAAGCATAACATTACAAATGGTTTGATAGAACAAAATACGTTATTAATTCCAAAAATTAATAATTTATATTCGATTATTCAAAATTCGGAACTAGAATATAAAAGTGTCGATATAAATGGAAGTATGGTACCTATGAATTCTAGTAACTATGAAAAGTATTCTTCCATGGTATCTTCTGCTACTAGAGGTAAGATGTTAGAGGCTTATATGGAAAGTCTAGGTTCCGTAAATAAAAGTATTTCTAATTTATTAGAACTTCGTCTACAGTTATGTTTTGGTATAGCGAAAGAAAAGGGATACTCTTCTGTGTTAGAACAAGTACTTGAGGAAGATGACTTAAGTATGGATATCATAACAAATCTAAAAGAATCGACGAATTCCCATCTTCCTTTACTAGAACAATATTATTCGTTAAAAAAGAAAGAACTTAACAAAGATAAAATCTATTCTTATGATTTAATTAGTAGTAATCAATATCAAAGACAATTGTCATTTGGTGAAAGTCTAGATATCGTAAAGAAAGCCTTATCTGTTTTAGGAAAAGATTACCTTCGAGTATTGGATCAGGTATTACAAGAGGGAGTTATAGATGTTTATCCAAAGAAAAATAAGTTTACTGGAAGTTATCATTGGAGAAATTATACCAAACCGATGATTTTAATGAATTATACCGATACTTTTCGCAATGTTTTTGTAGTTGCTCATGAACTAGGTCATGCAGTAAACGGGTATAAGATAAAAGAAAATCATCCATTTCAGGATTTTCATTTTTCTGTCTTCTTATCAGAAATTGCATCCAAAACAAATGAACTTATTTTAGGACATTATTTAATTACTCATGCAAATTCCAAAGAAGAAAAATTATATTTACTAGAAGAACAAATCACCACTTTTATTCAATCGGTTTTCAAGCAAGTGATGCATTTTGAATTTAATGAAACCTTGTATCAAAAAATGGAAAACCAAGAGATGATTCGTACGGATGATATGAACGAATTATTTTATGAATTACTAAGAAAATATTTTCCTGGAGTAGAGATAAGTAAAAAAGAAATGTATAAATGGCAAACTAGACTACATCTGTTTTATGATCAATATCGTTATTATAATTTTCAGTATGCAACAGGACTACTCATCGCTTTAAAAATCGCAACAGATATTATAAATCATAAAAATAATATGCTAGAAAAATATTTAGACTTTTTAACAACAGGAGGCAGCATGCCAACATTAGATAGCTTAAAAATTATGGGAATTGATTTTTCACAAAAAGAAGTTTTTGAAGACGGTTTCCAATATTTTTCCCAGCTATTAGATCAATATGAAAAGTTAATATTAGAAAATTAGGAGGAATGAAGTGTGAACTTAGAAAAAGATAAATATATTATTGTAGAAGTGATTCCTACGCATTCAAAAGCGGATAAGGGAACGATTGCTCAACTATCAGCATTAAAATTAGAGGGATTAAAACTACTAGATCGCTTTGATTACCGAGTAAAAGATGAACTAATAGAAAATAAAGATTTAAGAGAAATGCTACAATATGATAAAAAAAGCTTTACCTACGTAGATAACCCATATTTTATAGTTGAAAAATTCAAATCATGGACAAAAAATTTGCCAATATTAATATTAGAGGAGAGCTATACATTAGATTATTTAAAAGACTTAAAAAACAAAAAAGAATTAATCTATCCTTATTTAAATATGGAACATTCCTACGATGTATTTAACAAGATTATGAAAAAATACAACTTAGAACCAAGTAATCATTTAGTAGACTTATTATACGAAGCTATTATTTATGAGAGTAATAATAAAAGTAAGGAAGAAAAAAGCAACTAGTTTTGTTGATTGAAAAAATTGGGAGGAATTTATGAAAATAGGAGAAGTAAGTAAAGAGTTGGATATTCCTAGTGCCACTCTTAGATATTATGAACAGATAGGATTATTAGAAAATATAAAAAAGAAAAACGGTATTAGAGAATATCAAGAGGAAGATATAGAACGAATTAAGTTTATTATGTGTATGAAACAAGCTGGATTTTCTTTGGAAGCTATTGTGAAATTTGTAACATTAGGAAAAGATGGTAAAAATGGAGAAAATAAAAGACTAGAAATGTTATTAAAACAAAAAGAGATTTTAATAGAGGAAATTAAGCAAAAAGAAGACACCTTAGATTTTTTAAATTATAAAATTG
>CALVRR010000054.1 GCA_944358705.1 uncultured Bacilli bacterium | reverse complement strand
AAGAATTAATAGAGGGAAAGTATCATTCATTATTTGAAAAAGGGTATTGGTTTGAACCTGAAATTACCTACAATATTCTAGTAAATTGGAAGAACAAAAGAGAAGAACTAAAAAATAGTACAGAAAGAGTACAAGAGATAACCTTAGAAAATTATATTGCTTTTGTTAATTTGTATATAGTATTAAATCGCATAAACGGTTTAAAAAAAGAGAATAATAAAACGCCCCTTACAGAATCAGAAGAAAAAATAAAAGCGTTAATAAAAGAAGTATTAACAACAAATTATAATTGGAGAGAAGTAAGAGAGATAACAAAGATGGTAAACTCTAAATTAAGGGCAAAAGAAAATAAAAACTTTCCACATAATATAGAAGAAATAAAAGAAGTGTTCCATCCTCAGGTAACTACCTATTTTGATAAATTAAATTCTACGAAAAACTTGCAAATGGATACGAGAGAACTTAGACAAAAAGCAAAAAAGATAAAAACTGCAATTACCCCAAACAATATTTATCAATTATTTTTAACTCCAGCGGTAACGCCAATAGATAAATATTTAAGAAAAATGATTTTAAGTCAATTTGATTTTCAAAAGTTAGAACAAACCACCGGTTTAACAGAAAAGAAAGTAATCAGTGCCTTAAAGAGTGATTTAACATTACCTCCTGATATAATAAAAAAATTATTTTCCAATCGAAAGCAAACAGAAATTTTAACAGATTTAACCGAAGGAATAATTTCTTCTCTAACAAAATCTAAGAAAATAACTGATATGTTACAAGAAGCAAAAAATGTACAAAAAACATATGGATTATGGTATGGAATATCAATATATGATAGACAAGGAATTACAACCGCCGATGGAAAGTATATTATTTCTACACCATACGAAAAAATTAATAACCAATATGCAGGATTTCAACGGCAATATGAATTTTTCTATGAAAATACAGGGGATTTAGAATTTATAGAAGGCTGTATAGAATTATTAGGAGATATTATGATGTCTCAAATTTTTGAAATTGGAAATAAAAGAACCGCAAAAGCATTATTTAACGAAATGTTATTATCTAGAAATATTATTCCCCCAGTAATCGATTTTAATGAAAATGATAGCGTGTTATGGTACAGTTTTGAAAAGGAAAGAGAAAAACGTTATGAAGATGCAAGAATTTGGATATTAACAGAAACAATAAAAGTAAATGAACAATTAAAAAATGGTGAATATGACCCACAATTTTCAATACCAATAGTACCAAAAGAAAAAATAAGGCAATAGTGCCTTATTTTTTTGTCATAATCTCCATTAGTTTTAGTGCACTATAATTTGGTACATTCTTTTTTAGCACAACAATACCAACTTCTCTTGCTGGAACACTCGGAGTAACTTCAATCTCATAAAGTTTTTTATCCTTTAAATCATCTAAAATAAACTCTTTCGTTGCGTATCCAATGCCAAATCCGGCTTTTACAAAGTCCATTACTAAACTATAACTAACAATTTCATTGGACACCTTTGTAGACAAATGATTACTTTCTAAATAATGATTTAAAAACTCTCTAGTGTTACTAGGTTCTTTTTGCGTAACTAATGGGAAATTTTCTAATTTGCAAGCAGCAATTTTACCTTTTGTCTTTTTATAATAATCGAAATTACCTACAAAAATATCATGAACTTTACAAATTGGAGTGATTTTTAAATCCTTTTGTTCTTTCATTGGAAGATTCACAACTAATAAATCCAAATCACCCTTACGAAGCATAGAAACTAATTCACTAGTTAATTGGTTCGTAATTTTAATATCAACTTTAGGATATAATTTGTGAAATTTTTCAAGGTAGGGCATAACAACATGTCTAGTAATGGTAGCACTAGCACCAATACGAATAGAACCACTATCTAGATTCATATAGTTCAAAAATGCATTTTCTCCGTTTTGAAAAGCTTCAATTCCTGTTTTAATGTATTGAAACAAAACACTTCCTTCTTCCGTTAAAAGAATCCCGTGTTTCGTACGAATAAGTAGTTTACCACCTAATTTATCTTCTAAGTTTTGAATAGACTGAGATACGGCAGGTTGAGAAATATACATGGCAGAAGCCGCTTTTGAAATACTACCATTCATAACAACCTGATAAAAAATTTTGTAAAGTTCATAATTAACATTCATATAATTACTCCTTATATTTAATATAAACAATATATATTATACTTATATCATAACTCATAATATAATGCAATTGAGGAGGTTAATTATGAGTAATTATATAAAAGTATTAGGATTTCAAATAAAGTTAGAATTAGAAAGTAATCCAGAAAAAGAATATGTAATCAAAAACAAAGAGTACGAAAGACAATTGGAAGAGTCCTGGAAAGTAATTAAAGAAAGAAATCCCAATATTGTAATCTATCCAGAGATGACATATATCGATGATAATGAAAAAATAATGCGAAGCTTATCCAAAGAAAAATTGATTGTTGCAGGAAGTATTTATAGAGATAAAAGAAACACCACTATTATTTTCCAAGATGGAGAAAAAATAGAATTACCAAAAAAATATGCCTCTGGAGCAGAGCCAATGATTCGTTTTCAAGAAAAAATAACTCCACAAGAGTTTTTAAAACAAAATCTTTCTTCTCATACTTTTGAAATTGAAGGAAAGAAAGTAGTCGTTCTAAATTGTATGGAATATTATCATCTAGCATACTATATCGCAAGAGAATACCCAGATATCTTTGCACTTATTAGTCCATGTTCTAATAATAATCCCAAAGTATTTCAGATGGAATCTAACGCATTACATAACCATAATGAAAATATCTATTCTTTTGTCGTAAATAGTGTGTCAAATTATAATCACCAAGAGTATGGGAAAGGACAAAGTTATATTTATGGACCAATCCAGTATCATGAAAAAGAATGGCTTAGTCAAGAAAATATTCTATCGACAACTCATCCAAGTTCTATTCTAACTTTAGACGATAGTCCTAGTTATTTCTATGGGGAGTTTACAAACAATTTAGTTCCTTATGGACGTAGTGATAATTACGAAAATAATCCAAAGAACATATTAGTAAAAAAATAGGAGGTAAAAAATATGAATAAAAGAGAAGAACAAAAGGTAATAGAAAGAAAGGAAGAAGTATTACCACGAATAAAAGGAATATATATAAATAGATATGTAGTAGAGCCATCACTAAAGAAAAATATTATTGTAACTGCAGGACCAACCAATGAAAGAATTGATTCTGTCATGAAGATAACTAATATGTCAACAGGAAAATTAGGAGCGATAGTAGCGGATGAATTACTACAAGAAGAAAGTTTAGGAACCCTATTCTATTTATCACCTAAGCTAGCAGTGAAACCTAAAACAGAAAGTAAGAAATTAAAGCTAGTTCAAATAGAATCAACAATCGATTTATTAAACGCCATTAAAAAAATTATTACAGAAAATAAAATTTATGGTATGGTTCATTCATCAGCAGTTGGCGACTACTATGGAGAATATACGATTACAGGAGAACAATTAGCAGAAGAGATTGCGGAAAAATTATTTAATCAGATTCTACCTAAAGAAGAATTAAAAAGAAAAGTATTATATATTATAGAACAACCAGAATCTCTAACAGATAATTCTCATAAAATCTCATCCTATGAAAAGAATTTAATGGTAAAGTTAGGACTAACTCCAAAAGTAATTGGTCATATTAAAGAATTAGATCCTAATGTTTTATTAATAGGATTTAAGTTATTAGATGGAGTAGAAAAAGAAGAGCTTTTAGAGGTAGCAACAAAATTAAGACAAAAAAATGATGCTGATTACATTGTTGCGAATAACTTAGCAGAAATTCATAACGGTATGCATAAAGCAACCATCCTAAATAAAGATGGAATCTATACAGAATGTGAAACAAAACAAGAAATAGCCAAAAGTCTAAGAAAAATATTATTTCCACCACAAAAAAATTAAAATAATAAATAAATAACGTAAAAGAATGAAGACTAAGTCTTCATTCTTTTTGTTAATAAGAAAACTCTTTCAAAATAACAATAAAAATAGTAAAATAAAAGCAAGAAAAACGAAAGAAGGAAGTCCAAAATTTATGAAAAAGTATGAATTATTAATATTTGATTTAGATGATACCTTAATTAATAATAATGAAAATGTTCGATATGCATTTAAAAAAATGACAGAAGTTTTAGGATACACATATAGTGATGAAATGTTTAATAAATGGCAAAAGTTTGATAAAAAATTTTGGCTAGATTTTTATAATGGAAAAATAGAAATACCTTATAATAAGGATGATGAAAGATTTGTTCCATATGTACAAAGTCTGCGTTATAGAAATTTTTTTAGACCTCAAATATCTATGGAAAGAGCTTTGGAAATAAATCCTAAATTTATTGATTGGCTAAAAGAAATTGTAGTACCAGAAGAGGGATGTTATGAAACATTAGAATATCTACATCAAAAGGGATATAAATTAGTGGTTGCCACTAATGGAGCAAATCAAGCCATAGAATCAAAATTAAGAAAAATTAATTGTAGACAGTTTATTGATGAAACTTTTTCCGCTGATATGACAAAAGAGTGTGTCACTAAACCCAATCCTATCTATTTTAAAGAATTATTAGATTACTTAGGTTATCATGAGAAAGAAAAAATACTATTAATTGGCGATTCACTACATTCTGAAGTAGAAGGAGGAAAAAATACAGGAATTGATACTTGTTGGTATAATCGAGAACAATTGCCTGCTAAAGAAGATGCTATTCCAACAATAGAAATTCATAAATTAAAGGAATTAACCAAAAAGTTATAAGGAGTAATTATGAAAGTATTAAGTTTAACAGAACCATGTGCCACGTTGATAAAAGAAAAAAAGAAAAAAATAGAAACAAGAAGTTGGAAAACATCTTATCGTGGTGAATTATATATTCACGCCAGTGCTACTTCAATACCAAAAGAGTGGAAAAATGATAAAGAATTTATGGCATTAGTAGAAAATACGTCATTAAATTTTGGATATATTATTTGTAAATGTAATTTAGTAGATTGTATTTATATGACAAAAGAATATGTAGAAAAGATGAGAAAAACAAATCATCAAGAATATATATGTGGAAACTATAAAGAAGGAAGATATGCCTGGGTATTAGAAAATATAACTCCATTAAAAAATCCAATCAAAGCCAAAGGACAATTAAATATTTGGGATTATTATAATGAATTTGAAACCCTAAAATTAATGGAAGATATAGAATATGGGTGGATAGATAAATATAATAAAAAACATAGTATAGTAGATGAATCTTATTCTAATAATTATATTTTACAGAATCCAAGAGAAGTAATAAAAAATAAAATAGGTGTATGCTGGGATCAAGTAGAGTTAGAAAGATATTATTTGAAAGCAAATGACTGGAATATAAAAACATATTTTTTAGTTCATTATGATGAAAATAAATGTCCAACTCATACATTCTT
>CALVRR010000053.1 GCA_944358705.1 uncultured Bacilli bacterium | reverse complement strand
CTCATGACTCCACCATCTCTTGTTTTAAATGGCTTTCCATCGGTTCCGTTCATTGTTCCAAAACCAATAAATTCTAAATTTACATTATCATCTACTAACTTTGCTTTTCTTGCAGCACGAAATACTTGATCAAAATGTAGTTCTTGTCTTGCATCTACACAATACCAAATTTCCTCTGGATTTATTTCTTTTTTTCTTTGAAGAATGGTTGCTAGATCGGTCGTTTCATAAGAAATGGTACCATTGGAACGTTTAAATAATAATGGTGGCATTGGAGAAGTATCTTCTTCCTCTTTTACTTCTACAATTAAGGCTCCTTCGCTTTCCTTTAATATGTTTTTTTCTTCATATATTTGGGTCAATTCCTCTATATATTCTGCGGCATCACTTTCTCCTAACCACAATTCAAAATTTACATTTAACATGTCATATACTTGTTTAATATCTGTTTTAGAGATTTCTACTACCTTTTTCCATAAATCATAGTATCCTCTTTCATGATTTTGTATTTTAAAAGTAATTTCTCTTGCTTCTTCTAAGTATTCTTCCTCTTCTTTTGATTTATTTGAAGCATAAGGATAAATTTCTTCTAAATCTTGATTAGTTATTGGTAGATTTATTTCACTATAATCTCCAGTATAGTTTTCATCAAAATAGGCTAGGTTCGGATATCTTTTTTTAATCTCTAATACTACTAAACCTAATGGTCTTCCATAATCTCCTAGATGTGCATCCCCTATTACTTCATATCCTAATAGTGTTGCTAGACGTTTTAGAGCTTCTCCAATATTGGCACTTCTTAAATGACCTACATGAAGAGCTTTGGCAACATTGGCGCCACCATAATCTAATACTACTGTTTTCTTTTCTCTTTTATCAATATTTAGACTCTTATCTTCATATATTTTTGTTAATAAGCTTCCTAGATATTCATCGGTTAGGGAAATATTAATAAATCCTGGTCCTGCTATATTTAAATTTGTAAAACGATTGTCTTTTTCTAATTCTTTTACAATATCTTCCGCAATTACTCTTGGTGCTTTTTTGTAAACTTTTGCTAGATTCATTGCATCGTTTAATTGAAATTGTCCTAAATCTCTTCTTCCAGATGGTTGAAGTACTAAATTATCTACTTGGTAGCCAGAGTTTTCCACAATCTCTTTTATGTCTTTTTCTAAATTCTTTATTATACTCATTTATATCACCTCTAATTTATATTTATATTCATCATTTTCTAATATATAGTTAATTTCAATGTTTTGATTTTCCTGGTTTATTTTCTTTGTGTTTAGACTTAATTCTAATGTCTTTTTTAGAGTTTTTACGGTTACAATTCCTTTGGTTTTCTTATTTTCGTCAAATAGATATTCCATAAATAATTCTTCGTTTTCTCGTCGGAGTTTTTTTTCATTTAAATTTATTTTTGTTGTGGTATTGTCTTGATCTTTATATACAATACTATTTTCTTCTGGATGAAAAATGGCATTATAGGTATCTTTTATTGTTTTTTCTGGTGTTGTTAATGTTACTTTTATCGTAATTCTTGGCATTTTCTCATCCCTTTCAATTTCTAGTTTTGATTATAACATAAAAGCCTTATTTTTCCTAACTATTTTCATCATAATAAATTATTATTTCTTTTTTACATACTTTTATTTTTTATGTCAAATACTAGTAAAGAAAGGAATGATTCCATGCGTATTTTAAAAAAACTAGCTAAAATATCTATGATTCTTGTTGTAATTGGTGTATTTATTTATTTTGGTATTTATCTTTATGTCAAACTATCTCCTAAGGTAGTTATTAATACCGCAAATAGTGTTTTTTTATATGATAAGAACGAGGAAATTTTTTTTCAAGGGAATGAGGAAAAGGAATGGGTTTCTTTAGATGATATTTCTAAGTATGTGATTGATGCGACTATTTATACCGAAGATAAAAATTTTTATAAACATCATGGTTTTGACTATTTGCGTATTTTAAAAGCTTTTTATGTGAATTTGACCAGTGGTTCTACTAGTCAGGGAGCTTCTACCATTACTCAACAGTATGCTAAAAATTTATTTTTGTCTTTTGATAAAACTTGGAAGAGAAAGTGGGATGAGATGTGGTATACCATAAAAATAGAAGCTAGTTACTCTAAAGATGAAATTTTGGAGGGATATTTAAATACTATTAATTATGGTCATGGTATGTATGGAATTGAAAATGCTAGTAAGTATTATTTTGGAAAGAGTGCGAAAGAATTAGATTTGGCGGAAGCTACCATCTTAACTGGAATTCCTAAATCTCCTTCTAATTATTCTCCGTTAGTAAATTTAGAGGCGGCAAAGAAAAGACAATTAATGATTCTAAATTTATTAGTAGAAAATGGTGTTATTACAGAGCAAGAAAAAGAGGATGCTTATAAGAAAGAGTTGAAATTTCTAGGAGAAAAAGATCGTGATGAATTAACTACTGTTATGTATTATCATGATGCTGTTATGGATGAATTGGATACTATTGATAGTGTTCCCAAGTCCTATTCTGACACGAATGGTTTAAAGATATATACTAATTTAGATTGGGATTTACAAAAAAAAGTAGAAGAAACCATTCAGGAGTCAATTCCTGATGAGTCAGAAATACAAACTTCTGTTGTATTAATGAATCCTGATACCGGGGGAGTTATGGCACTTGTTGGAGGAAGAGATTATAATCAATCTTCTTTTAACCGAGCTACGGATTCTTCCAGGCAAGTAGGTTCTACGATGAAACCCTACCTTTATTATGCTGCTTTAGAAAATGGATTTACTTCTAGTTCCTCTTTTACTAGTGAAGCTACTACGTTTGTTTTTAATGATCAAGAAGATTATACTCCTCAGAATTATAATCAAACCTATGGAAATAAACCAATATCTATGGGAACCGCTATTGCTTATTCTGAGAACATTTACGCAGTAAAAACTCATCTATTTTTAGGTGGAGAATCTTTGATTAATGTGGCTAGACGAGTTGGAATTACGGCAAAACTTGAAAACGTTCCTTCTTTACCGCTAGGAACGAATGAAATTAACATTTTAGAAATGGCGGCTGGATATTCTGCCTTTGCAAATTTAGGATATAAAGTAGAGCCTCACTTTATAGAAAGAATTGAAGACTCTGAGGGAAAAGTTTTATATGAAGCTAAAAATAAAAAAGAGGCTGTTTTAAACCCTAGTATTACTTTTATTTTAAATAATTTACTTACTGCTACTTATGATGCTGACTATATTGATTATAATTATCCGACTGCTATCGGACTTGCTTCTAAACTTACTCATAAGTACGCTTTAAAAAGTGGAACTACAGAAACAGACAATTGGAATATAGGATTCAATAATGATGTGGTATGTGCTGTCTGGGTAGGCTATGATGATAATCAATCTTTAAAAACCAGTGAATATAAATATGCACAAAATATATGGTATGAGTCTATTGAATATTATGAAAGAAATATAGATTCTGGGGATGGATGGTATGAAATGCCAGACAATGTTTCTGCGGTTTTGGTAGAGCCAATTTCTGGTAGACTCGCTACTAATGAAGATAAAAAGAAAAAAATGATGTACTTCATTAAAGGGACCGAACCTACTAGTAATGAACAAGAAGTTTTTGATGAAAAAGTAGAAGAAAGTTATCCTTCCTAATTAGTTTATTTGATTATATCATTTTTTATTAGAATTTTCTTGATATGTTCGGTGGTTTGTTCTATTGGTCTTTTGGCTTCAATTATTTCTACATTGGGAAATAATTTTATTCCTCGATAGTAGCCTTCTCTTACTTTGCTCAATGTTTCTATATTTTCATGTTTATTTATAGGTTCTCCTCTTTCTATTATTCTTTTTACAGCAATTTCTGGAGAAATATCAAAATAAAGTGTTAAATCTGGATTTTTGATTATGTTTAATAAACTTTTGATTGTTTCTATATTTTTTATGCCATAAGCATGGGCATACGCTAAAAAACATAACATATGTCTATCATGTAAAATGTAATCATATTTCGATGATTCTCTTCCTTGTAATCTCAGATAATATTTTATAATTTCTACTCCACTACGTCCTTCTAAAATTAAATCTTTTAGAGGATTTTTTCCTAAATCATTTAATGGAGAATATGGAAGTTTTGCAATTAAAATTCTTTTATCTTTTAAAAGATTATTCTTTACTAATTTTAATTGTGTACTTTTTCCGGAACCGTCCAGTCCACAGAAGGCTATTGTTTTTACTGTTTTCATGTTATTTCCCCTTATCTATTTATAACTATATATTTTTTTATGGGCACTGTCAAATTTGACATTTTTTTACTTTTATGGTATAATCTAGCTACTATTTAGGGGGAATTAGGATGATTAATAATTTGCGTGATTTTTATTCACAAGTTGCGAATCCTTTGGAAAATAATAATTTGATAAATCAGTTAATTAGTGATTATGCAGTCGATTGTGATAATGCCCTTTGTTTGGAGCAAAAATTATCACAACATTATTCTAAAGGTAGCAAATCTATATCTATGGATGATTATAATAGTTTTTATTCTTTTATTTTTAATTGCTGGAAACACACTATTACTAATATTTCAGAAGAGCAAGCAAAAAAAATGATGGAAGAAGGAATACTTGATACTAAGTTTCCTTTGTTACAACAATATTTAAAAGAAATCCCCAATGCTCATAGCAGAGATGAGGTGGATTTCTATCTTACTGGTTCTAATGCAGGAGAAGTTAGTTCTATTTTAAAGAAATATTGTTATACTTCAGATACTATCTTTGATGAGTGGAATCATTTTTCGACTTATTTAAGTATAAAACCTTCCAATTTAGAGCACAGTTTATATATGAATATTGATTCTTCTTATATTCATAAGTTTGCAAAAAAATTTTTAGAAAAATGTGGTGAAAATGGTCTTCCAGTTGATTTTGTTATATCGAATCATAGAAATAATCGAGATAATAACTTTATTCTTTATTCAGATGGAGAAAAATTATTAGACTACTATCATACTTTAAAAGAGATTATGGAGGAGGATAAAGATTTACTAAGACATGTTAAGAAACCACATATTTTGACTGGTAGTATTGATAATATTATTGGATATGCTTCTGTTACAAATACTAAGACTCCAGCTTATACAAAAACAAGAGCAACTGCATTATATTGTGCTGTTGAAAATACTTTTCAACAAGTTTTATTTCAACATCCAAAATTAAAAATCGAAGTAGAGGATGAAGAAATTTCTGTTCCTGATGAAGTAGCTTACCGAATTGTTGATAAAAAGTTAGAGTATCTTGAATCCTTATCAAAAAAAGAGTTATATAATTATTATGGACTTAAACCTCGCCATTTAAAAAGAAAAAAATTTATAGCTAAGATGCATGATGCTATTGAAGAGGCTATCTTACAAGGTCTAGAAGAAAAAACGTTTGATTTTAAACCTGTTTTCTTCCAATACAAGAAACGTGGAAAGTTTAAAACTAAGTATTTAGAAGTTAGCAAAGAAGAGATTGTTTCTTCTTTAAAAACAGTTTTACCTGATATTGTTAGTGAATATCCAAGATTTAAGAAAGACTTGAAAGAAAATATTACTATAGAATGTAAAAATGCTAATTTTGACGATAAAAAGTTCTGTTTTGATACAAATTGGATGTCTAAAATATATAAAAAGGATCCTGATGTTGCATCTAGGAAAACGAATAAAACTGTAGATGTTAAGCAAGAAACTTCTCAACAAGATTATTCTATCGATGCTTCTTGTATTATTAGTCATTTAAGAAAAGAAGAAATCATTCAAGATTTACCAATATATTCTACTCTTCCTACCACATTTCAAGGAGGTATGAGCGAAGACGAGATTCGACGCTCTCAGGAGAAAATTAATGTAAAGAGAAATAAATAAGACTTAATGAAATATTCTATTAAGT
>CALVRR010000052.1 GCA_944358705.1 uncultured Bacilli bacterium | reverse complement strand
TCGATTCGAGAAGAGATGATAGAAAAGGGTTTAAAAGAGGGATTAGAAAGAGGATTAAAGCAAGGATTAGAGCAAGGATTAGAGCAAGGATTAGAGCAAGGATTAGAGCAAGGATTAGAGCAAGGATTAGAACAAGGAATAGCACAAGGATTAGAACAAGGCTTAGAACAAGGTATTGAACAAGGAAAGGAAGAAGGGCTAGAACAAGCAAATCAACAAGTGGTTATGTCGATGTTAGAAAAAGGACTAGATGTAAAAACAATTTCTGAATATACAGGAATAGAAAAATCATTTGTGGAAGAATGTCAAAAGAGAAGAAAAAAAGAAAAAGAATAAGAAACATAGACCTAGAAAAGTTAGATATTAAGAAATCCTCTTGTCAAAAAAAACATTTCATGACATAATTTAAATAGAGAGGAGAGTATTATGAAAAAGATAATAGTATTGGGAATTGCATTGTTAGTATTTATCACAGGATGTGGAGCAGAACCAGAACAAAAAATGGTGTGCACAAGAACAGGAAATATGAATGGGATAAAAATGGACTTTCGTTATGAAGTATATTACCAAGGACAAGATGTAAATAAAGTTGAAACAAAAGAAATAATAGAAAGTGACTCCCAAGAAACATTAAACACTTATAAAACAACAATAGAAAACTTATATAGTAACTTTGATAATATTGATAATTATAAGTACAACGTAGTAGTAGAAGGAAATACTTTAACTAGTACTACAGATATTAATTATGAAAAAATCGATATGGATCAACTATTAGAAGTAGACTCATCTATCCAGCAACTATTAAATGACAACAATAAGGTGGATTTAGAAAAAGTTACTAGTGTTTATGAACAAGCTGGAGCTACTTGTTCTAAATAAGCGAGAAACCTCAAGGTTTCTTTTTTTTTCGAAAAAACTTGCAAAAATTATGAAAATATGTTATAATATGTCTACTTTAAAGGAGGATAAGTATGGCAGTATATAAAGCAAATCTTTTTATGACAACTTCAGGTATTAGTGACCAAGGAGAAGGAGAAAAAAGATTAGGAGAAATATATGTAAGTATCGATCATAATGATTCAACAACTTGTAAAGAGGTTATGAGTGGTGATCACCTACCAGTATATATCAAAGCCGATAAAGAGGATATCTATTTCCCACAACCACAAGAATCTTTTAAAATTAAAGAAGCAATTGAACAATATGGAATTTGCTTATATATAAAAGAAAATGATTTAAATCCAAATAGCCAAATAAACCCAGAAACAATCGATATGAATTTTTTATATAGTAAAGATTATTTATATAATCAATGCTTACAAACACAACAAAAATTGGACCAAAGCAGACAACAAGAAGAGATAGCGAAAAAAAGAGCAGTAGTAATAAAAGAAAAACTAATGCATACCAAGGGGGAACAGTAATGAAAAAATTTAAAGTATTTAACAAAAACTTATTATTAGGAACATTAGTACTAACTACCGTAACCATGACTGGATGTAAAAAAGAGGAAACGATAATAGATTCTAGTAATAGTTACGATAAAATATATGCTACTTATTATAACGACTCGAATCGAGTATTTGAATGGAGAGAAGTAAGACCTCAAGAAGAATATATAACAGAACTAGAATCCTACGGAGTAAAAGATACCGATACCAATGAAAATGGAGAAAATGTTATATATATAGCAAGTTATCAAGCTTTAGGATATCAAGCAGCTTCCATGAATGAAACAAAAAAAGATGCGATAGAAAACAATCCAGAATATAGCAAACACGAAGAATTCTTAGAAGGTTTTGAACTAGGGAAACAAGATAGTTATTTAACAACTGCGGAAGTAGAAAGAAGACAATACGTAGCAATAAAAGAAACAGAAAAGGAAGATAATACAGAAGAAACCTACTATTATCCATTAGAAGACTTGACGGTAGTTTCATATAATGGAGCAAACGCATTAGTAACAGATTACAACGAAGATGCCGTAAAAGTAGGAAATTATAAAGACATATTAGGAAAAGACATGAGTGAATACGTAGGAGATGACTTTGTTGCTACTTCATTAAGAAATTTCGCAACAAAATATCCAAGCGTACCAGATTCTGCTTTTATAGCACCAGCCGGATACGATGTAATTCCAGAAATAGCAATTACTGAGTTTCCACAAGATAATGAGTTAACTCCAAAAAATACAAAATAAAAAAGAAGAAAAAAAGGGGGGGATACAAGTGAAAAGATTTATTGACTATTATGAATTATTAGATATATCACCAACAGCAAATAAAGAGGAAATAAAAAAAGCCTACAGAACATTTGCAAAAGAATATCATCCAGATAATTTAGATAAAAACTTAGACCCAGAAGAGCGTAGAAAAAAAGAAAATAAATTTAAAAGAATAAATAGAGTGTATACGATTTTAATGGATGATAAAAAACGTGAAAAATATGATCAGAAGTATCAACAATACTATTCAGAAGAAGATACCATGGATTTCTCGAAATCAGTGATGGTAAATTTAAGAAAAATGCAATCAGAACAAAGAAATCCAAAGGAAAAAGAAATAATAATAGATAATTTATATAGTAGGGTTATGCATGCTAGTGGCGAAGAAGAAATAAATAGAGAAGAGCAAGAACCAACGAAGGAAGAACCATACGAAGAAGATATTGACGACTCAGAAAGACTAGTTATCTATAAGGAGGAAACTCCTACACTATTATCCAATTTGAAATTAATAAGAAATCCTAGAAAAGTAATAAAAGGAGCCTTAATCCTTGGATCGGCTTTCTTCTTAGGAATGGCAACTTTAAAAATAAGTTCAATGATTGAAGAATATATTGAAAGCCTAACAGAACAAGAACCAGAAGACTACATTTTTACAACAACAATTATAAGAAATTATCAGGTACAAGTAGGAGATACATTATCACAATTAGCGGAAGATGCCAATTGTACCCAGCAAGAAATAAAATGGGAAAATAACAAAACTGATGATTCTCTTTATTATCAAGAAATGATCCAAATACCATACCATATTCCAACCGATGAACTATATAAATATACAACAACAAACCTATATCAAGGAGAAAATATGGAAGAATACGCTGCACAATATGAAACAACCGTAGACTCTCTTGAAAAACTAAATAAAGATACAATAATTAAAGTAGGCGATGAATATATGGTAACTTCAGATACACTAATAACACCAACATTTGAAAAATATGAATATCAAAAACAAGAACAAAATAGTAAGAAGTAGAAATACTTCTTTTTCTCTGATATAATACAAAAGAGGGATGAAAATGAAAAAATATTTAACAATAGTAAATAAAGAAAATAAAATAAAACCATCATTTATCCAAAAAATACAATTAGTAAAAAGAAAAAATTATTTAAAAGAAGAAGTATTAATCGAAGAACAAACTGCTTTAGCGTTTGATAAGTTAAAAGAATTTTTAAAAACAAAAAATATTTTTATGGAAATTGATGACTCTTATCGAAGTATAGAACATCAAAAAGAATTAAAAGAGCAATTTAAAGAGAAATACGGAGAAGAATATGCCAATAATATGGTAGCAGAGCCAGGTACTAGTGAGCACCATACAGGACTTGCCATAGATATCATATTACAATTGGATGGAAAATACGATGAGGATAATGATGAAATATTTGAACACCTAGATAGTTATAAAGCTTTTGTACAATACTTATCAGAATATGGGTTCATCTTAAGATATCCAGAAGGAAAAGAAGCAATTACAGGGTATCCTTATGAACCATGGCATCTTCGTTACGTAGGAAAAATACCAGCCAAAATCATGGAAGAAAAAAACTGGACGTTAGAAGAATATATAACAAAATTTTCAGGAATTTTATACGTAAATAAAGGAAAAGGTGTTACTTCTTTTGATGTTGTAAATGAAATAAGTGAAATCTTTGGAATAAAAAAGGTAGGGCATACAGGAACACTAGATCCCTTAGCAGAAGGAGTATTAGTAGTTACAATCGGTAATGCCACCAAAATAGCAGAATTATTAACAGCTGAAGATAAAGAATATACCGCAGGAGTATTATTAGGAGTAGAAACAGATACACTAGATATTACTGGGACGGTAATAAAAAGTAAACCCGTAGATTTATCCAAAGATATCGAAGAAGTCGTAAACAGTTTCCAAAAAACCTACCTACAAGAAGTTCCTATTTATTCTGCCGTAAAAGTAAAAGGAAAAAAACTATACGAATATGCCAGACAAAAGAAAGAAATAGAACTACCTAAAAAAAAAGTAACGATAAAAAAAATAAAACTACTATCTAGTGATAACGATACATTTTTAATAAAAGCACTAGTAAGTAAAGGTTGTTATATCAGAAGTTTAATTAGAGATATAGGACTAAGCTTAGATACTTATGCTACCATGACTACTTTAGTTAGAACAAAACAAGGAAAAATATCAATCAAAGATACTAGTACAATAGATGAAATAAAACAAGGAAAATACAAACTACATACAATAGACGAAGTATTAGACTTCCCAGTAATAGAAGTAGACGAAGTACTAGAAAAAAAGATTAAAAATGGTCAAAAACTTATCAATAATTATCAAATCAAAGAAAAAGTAATATTTAAAAATAAGAAAAAAGAAATACTAGGTATTTATAAAACAGAACAGGATAAACTAAGAGTATGGAAGAACTTCTAATAGTTCTTTTTTCTTGACTGTAAAGTAATAAAAACGCCCTAGGAAAGGATAACAATCTATAGTATAATAGACTAGAAAGTAGGGGATTGCATGCTAGAAGTGATTTTTTTAATCATAGGTTTTATTATCATTATAAAATCTAGCGATATTTTAGTAGATTGTGCATCGTCTTTAGCAATGAAATGCAAAGTACCAAAAATGTTAATTGCCTTAACGATTGTCGCTTTCGGGACCTGTGCACCAGAAGTAGCGATATCCTTTCAAAGTGTAGCCAGTAAAAATGGTACTATGGCCTTTGCGAATGTGGTGGGAAGTTGTATTATTAATACCTTTTTAATTATCGGTCTAGCATCACTAGTTCGACCAATTCGAGTCAAACATGCAACAATCAAAAAAGAGCTTCCAATTCTATTAATTATTACCACCGGTTTTTGTGTATTAATGTTGGATAGTATTTTTAATCCGCTAACACCAAATACTTTTTCTAGAGCCGACGGAATAATTTTAATTTTGTTATTTTTAATGTTTGTAGCATATATTATACAACTATCTAGAAGAAAAAGCGAAGAGGATGAACAACAACCAAAATATAAAAATATATTTTTAATTCTTTTCTTATTAATAGGAAGTATCATTTGTATTACATTAAGTAGTGATGTTATCGTAGACAATGCCGTGATATTAGCAGAAAAACTAAAGGTAAGTGAAAAGGTTATTACCATGGTTTTGATTGTTATAGGAACATCTCTTCCAGAAATGGTTATGACCATAACCAGTGCTAAGAAAAAAGAATTCGATATGGCTATCGGTAATATTATTGGAACGAATATTTTTAATATTTGTATTGTCTTAGGTTTACCAATAACAATTTTTGGAGATTTAGTATTAGATAACTTTAATTTAGCAGATATTATGACCGTCTTTTTAACTTCTTTCTTATTATATATCTTTGCAAGAAGTGAAAGAGTGGTATCCAAAAAAGAAGGAATAGTAATGTTAGCGATTGTCATCGCTTATTATATCTGCTTAATTATCGGATAATACTTGCCAAAAGAAAAAAAGTATAGTATATTATATGTGCTACCAAAACCCAGTTTAAAGAATTTCCGACTTTTTACTTAGTTTTGGTGAATATTAGGAAAGGAAGTGTAAATATGGCTTTAACAAAAGAAGAAAAAAGTGCAATCATCAAAGATTTTGCAAAAAATGAAAAAGACACAGGTTCTGCAGAAGTACAAATCGCAATTTTAACAAAGGAGATTAATGACTTAACAGAACACTTAAAAACACATATTCACGATTATCATTCTAGACGTGGTCTTCTAAAGAAAGTTGGACAACGTCGTAATATGCTAAACTATTTAGCTAAGAAAGATATCCAAAGTTATCGTGAAGTAATCAAAAAATTAGGTTTAAGAAAATAATAGTGCAAAAGCATATAAATTGAAAAATTAAGTGTCCAAAAAGGGCAAAAAAAAGACACATAGAATTACCTATGATACAATGTAAGTGC
>CALVRR010000051.1 GCA_944358705.1 uncultured Bacilli bacterium | reverse complement strand
ATTCTTTTAGAAGATGGTACCTGGGACCTAAGAAGTCGTCATACTTCTGATAAAATAGTAAAAATAACTGATGAAGAGGAAGAAGAGGAAGATAGTGATTCAGACTCTGATAAAGAAGAAGTAGAAGACATCGAAGAAGATAATTATGATGATACAGAAGAAGAATATGATGAGGATGCAACCGAAGAATTAAAAGATTTAGTAGTAATCGATGAAGATGAATTAGAACTAGAACAATAATCTAGTTTTTTTCTTAAAAGAAATATGTTATAATACGGTTGATTACCAAGAAAGGGTGAGAACATGATAGAAAGATTAGAAGCCACGTTAGAAAAGTATAATAAACTGCAAGAAGAATTAACCAAGCCAGAGGTATTAAGTGATGTAAAGAAGACAAGAGAATATTCAAAAGAAATGGCATCTTTAGAAGACGTGGTAAATTGTTATAAACGATATAAAAAGGTATTAGAAGAATTAGAAAGTACAAAAGAAATGACAAAAGATCCAGAATTAGGTGATATGGCCAAAGAAGAATTAAAAGACCTAGAGATGGAAAAAGAAAAACTAGACCAAGAATTGGAAGTATTATTAATTCCTAAAGATCCTAACGATGGAAAAAATGTTGTTATTGAAATACGTGGAGCCGCTGGTGGAGATGAGGCGAATATTTTTGCTGGGGATTTATTTAGAATGTATACAAGATATGCGGAAAAGAAAGGTTTTTCTTATCAAGTATATAACTCAGTAGATGGAACCGCTGGTGGGTTTAGCCAAATAGAATTTATTGTAAAAGGAACCAATGCTTATTCGCTATTAAAATATGAAAGTGGATCTCACCGAGTACAACGTGTTCCAGTTACAGAAGCAAATGGAAGACTTCAAACTTCTACTGCAACAGTATTAGTAATGCCAGAAGCAGATGAAGATATCGAAATTGAGATTAATCCAAATGATTTAAGAATAGATATTTATCGTTCTAGTGGTTGTGGAGGTCAGGGAGTAAATACTACGGACTCTGCTGTTAGAATTACTCACTTACCAACCAATACCGTAGTAACTTGTCAAAATGAAAGAAGTCAAATTCAAAATAAAGAACAAGCAATGAAAGTATTAAAGACAAGACTTTACGAAATGCAATTAAGAGAACAACAAGAAGCAACAGGGGCAGAAAGAAGAAGCAAAATCGGAACTGGAGATCGTGCAGAAAAAATCAGAACCTATAATTATCCACAAAACAGAGTAACAGATCATAGAATTGGATTTACCACAAAAAATCTAGATCGCGTTATGGATGGAGATTTAGATGATGTAATTAATGCCCTAATTCAAGAAGATCAAAAAAGAAAATTAAAAGGAGAAACAGAAGAGGTATGACCGTAGAAAATCTTCTGTTTTTTGCTAAAGGATACATCCATTCTGACCATGCCAAGATATTAATTGCAGAACTATTAAATTGTAATCCGCTAGAACTTTTAAATCATCTAAGTGATGAAGTGAGTGAAGAAAAAGTAGAATTATTAAAAAAAGAAATCCAAGCCTTAGAAGAAAATAAACCATTACAATATGTATTAGGTCACATTAATTTTTATGGTCAGGACTTTTATATTGATGAAAGAGTATTAATCCCAAGATTTGAAACCGAAGAACTTGTGGAAAATACCATAAAATATATAAAAGAATTTTTCACAAATCCTGTGGATATTATTGATTTAGGAACCGGAAGTGGAGTTATAGGGTTAACGTTAGAAAAAAAAGTTTCCACAAATTCTGTGGATTTAATAGATATTAGTAAAGAGGCCTTAGAAGTTACTAACATAAACTGTGGAAAGTTAAATTCCAAAGCCAATATTATAGAAAGTGATATGTTTTCTACTGTTGAAAAAAAATATGATGTAATAATTAGTAATCCACCATATATCAAAACAGAAGAAGAAATAGAAGATATTGTAAGAGATAACGAACCACATCTAGCTTTATATGCTGGAAAAGAAGGCTTAGATTGTTATCAAAAAATATTAGAAAATATCACTCCGCATATGAAAGAAAAATGCTTGGTAGCATTTGAGATAGGTATGACGCAAAAAGATGCCATAGTATCCTTAATAAAGAAATATCTAAAAGACGTAAAAATAGAGTCAAAAAAAGACCTATCAGGAAAAGATAGAATGATTTTTATACGAAAAGGTTTCTAAAAAATAAAAAAAGATGTATAAAAAAAGAAAATTCCTCTCATTATGTAATTGAAAGAGAGGAACCAAATGAAAAAACTAGTTATCATTTTAGCAATTATAACAGCATTATTAGTAATAAATAAAGAAGAAAAAATTGTAATTCCAAAAGAAGCAATTCGATTTCGAGTAATAGCAAACAGTAATGAAGAAAAAGATCAAATATTAAAAAAGAAAGTAGTAAATAACTTAAATAGTGAAATTAGAAAATTAACAGTATTCGATACTTCCTTAGAAAATTCTAGAAAAAACATTCAAAAAAACATCCCGGAATTTTCTAAAATTGTAAAAGAAACTTTAGAAAAAAATGAACCAAAACAAGACTTTACAATTGATTATGGAATGAACTACTTTCCAAAAAAGGAATTCCAAGGAATCGTTTATGAAGAAGGAGAATATGAATCTTTAGTAATTACCTTAGGAAACGGAATGGGAGAAAACTTTTGGTGCGTACTTTTTCCGCCACTATGTTTATTAGATAGCGAAGAAGAAGTAAAAGACGTTGAATACACATCCTTCGTAAAAGAAATGATAGATAAGTATTTTTAATCAAAAGAAGTAATAGAATATATAAGGTGATAATGTGAACGATATCCTTATATATTTTTTTATGGCACTTGGTTTAAGTATGGATGCCTTTTCTCTTGCCTTAGCCTATGGTACTACAAAAATATCGATGAAAAAGAAAATAATATTAAGTATAACTGTAGGAATATTTCATTTCATTATGCCATGGCTAGGTTCTATATTAGGAAATGAATTATTATTAAATTATATTGCGAAAGCAAATTACTTAGTAGGAGTAATATTTCTTATTTTAGGAATCGAAATGTTTATTTCTAGAAAAGAAGAAAAAAAGGGAACCATAACGAACCTAGCCTCCATTTTATTGTTTTCATTTACAGTTAGTATTGATAGTTTTTCTGTTGGAATTGCTTTATCCTTGACTACCAAAGACATAAATATGCCATGTTTTATTTTTGCAATGACTAGTATGTTATTTACGTTTCTAGGGGTAAATCTTGGAAATAAAATAGCAAACAGATTTGAAAATAAAGCAGAAGATATAGGAATTGCCATTTTACTAATATTAGGAATAAAGTATTTATTTTTTTAATTTTTTCTATTATTTTAAGAAGAGTATGTTATAATAAAAGCAAACTAAGGAGAGTAAAATGAAAAAGAATATAGTAATTGTAATTTTATTATTAGCATTAATAGGAGCAGGGGCATATATTGGATATGATAAGTTCTATGTAGAAAAACAAGAAGAAAATAAAACAGAACCAAAGAAAGAAGACAAAACAGAGAGTAAAGCCGAGGAATTAAGTATAAATAGTACATTTGTAGAAGAATTAGTAGGAAGATATGACTATTATTTCATTCAGGATACAAACTTAGAAAACATGCTATATAAAAGTGAAAAGACAACACCAGCTGATTTTACGGAAGATTTTATAAAACAAACCGCAGTATCTGCATATTATAGTATTCCAAGAGGACTAAGTACAACTTGGCAACAAACGTATAGTTTTACAAGTGATGAACTAAAAAAACAAGTACGAAAATTATATGGTCCTAATACAACAGTCACAGATAGCAGTTTTGAAATGGATTGCGGAACTTATAACTTTGATGTTGCAAATAATACTTATACTAGAGAAGAAGGAAGCGGTTGTGGTGGAACCAGCGCTAGTTATCTAGCAAGAAAAATAATCGAAGCAAAGAAAGAAGAGAACAAAATCAGTATAAAAGTAGCAGTTGCTAGAGTAGATATGGAAAAAAATCAAATTTTAAATATGAATAAAGAAGCAATTTCAGGCTTAACAACAGAAAATTTCAATATAAATAACACCACAGAGCAATTAGATCAGTTTACTTATAACTTTAACTATGATGAAGAAAATTCCAATTATTATTTGGATTCTATTACAAAAACAAAATAAGAAAGAGCATTCTTTCTTTTTCTTTTGACAAACAATCGAATATTGCTTATGATATATATGAAAGGTGGCGTAGTATGTTAGTAAATTTTAACGAAATGTTAATGAATGCAAAAAAGGGGAAATATGCAGTTCCTCATCTTAATATAAATAATTTAGAATGGACAAAGTACATTTTAGAAAAATGTAATGAATTGCAAGTACCAGTAATTTTAGGAGTTAGTGAAGGTGCAGCAAAATATATGGGGGGTTATCGTGCAGTAACAGGTATGGTAAAAGGATTAATGGAAGATTTAAATATCACCATTCCAGTATGTTTACACGTGGATCATGGAAGTACCAAAGAAGCTTGTATAAAAGCAATAGATGCAGGTTTTACATCAGTAATGATTGATGCTTCTCGTCATGAATTAGAAGAAAATATAAGAATTACCAAGGAAGTGGTAGACTATGCCCATGAAAGAGGAGTAAGTGTAGAAGCAGAAGTAGGACATATTGGAGGAACCGAAGATAACATAACTTCTAGTGCTACTAATGCTACCTTAGACGATTGTCTAACTTTATATGAAAATACGGGAATCGATTCTCTAGCTCCAGCACTAGGTAGCGTACATGGATTCTATAAAGGAGAACCAAACTTAGATTTTGAAACTATGGAAATTATTAATGAAAATTTACCAATACCACTAGTATTACATGGAGGAACTGGAATTCCAGAAGAAAAAATAAAAAAAGCAATTTCTTGTGGTATCTCCAAAATTAATATAAATACCGATTTACAGTCTGTATGGAGTAAAGCTGTAAGAAAATTCTTAGAAGAAAATAAAGAAGTATATGACCCAAGAAAAATAATTGGTAGTGGAGAGGCAGCCATCAAAACAAGAATTGAGGAAATTGTCACTCTATTTGGAACAAAACTATAAAATATAGTAAAGCCGACAGGAGGTAAAAAAATGAAAATAATGGAAATCGAAGGAAACAGGGAATTAAGTGGAACAATTCGAATTAGTGGAGCAAAGAATGCAACCGTTGCCTTAATTCCAGCAGCTATTTTAACGGATGAAGAAGTAACAATTTGTAATATCCCAGAAATTACAGATACGGATGCTTTATGTGCAATTTTAAATGAATTAAAAGTAGATGTAAAAAGAGCTAGTGAGAGTATCGTAATTAATCCTAAAAATATGAAAAATATTGAAATAGCTGAACCATTTTCTAAGAAACTAAGAGCATCTTATTATTTCATGGGAGCTTTACTAGGAAAATATAAAAAAGCAGTAATGTATTTTCCAGGAGGATGTTCCATAGGAGCAAGACCAATTGACCTTCATTTAAAAGGATTTGAGGCTTTAGGAGCTACAGTAAAAAATGAAAAAAACAAGTATATTGTAGAAGCCGAAGAATTGCATGGAGCGAATATTTATTTAGATATTGCATCTGTTGGAGCAACAATTAATATTATGTTAGCAGCCGTGAAAGCAAAGGGAACAACAGTGATTGATAATGCAGCAAAAGAACCAGAAATAGTAAATGTTGCAACATTTTTAAATAATATGGGAGCAAGAATTAGTGGTGCTGGAACCTCTACCATAAAAATAGAAGGAGTAGAAACTCTTCATAAATGTTTTCATGAAGTAATTCCGGATAGAATAGAAGCTGGAACCTACGTTATTATTGGTGCCTTATGTGGAAAAAATTTAAAAATCGATAATATTATTCCAGAACACATAGATTCGCTTCTTTCAAAATTAGAAGAAATAGGTACACAAATCCAAGTAGGAGCAGATTACATATTAATATCGAAAGCTGAACACTATAAATCTACGAATATAAAAACATTAGTGTACCCAGGATTCCCAACAGACTTACAACAACCATTTACAGTTCTACTAACACAATGTGATGGAAAATCAAAAGTAACAGAAACTATCTGGGAAAATAGATTTATGCATGTTCCATATTTAAAAGATTTAGGAGCAGATATTTCAGTAAAAAATCAAACTGCAACAATTATTGGACCAACCCCATTAACTGGTACATCTGTAGTAGCAACCGATTTAAGAGCAGGAGCTGCTATGGTTACAGCTGGATTATTAGCTAAGGGAAAAACAACGATTACGAATGTAGAACATATATTAAGAGGATATGAACAAATCGTAGAAAAGTTAACAAGTGTAGGTGCTAAAATAAATATAAAAGAAATATAATGAAATAGTTATATTTCTTTTTTTATGGAGGC
>CALVRR010000050.1 GCA_944358705.1 uncultured Bacilli bacterium | reverse complement strand
AGAAAGAAAAAAGTATGTATGATGTGTACTGGTGCAACAGTTGACTATAAAAATCCTGAAACATTAAAAAGATATGTTAATGAAAAAGGAAAAATTGTTTCAAGAAGAGTTACTGGTAACTGTGCTCGTCATCAAAGATATATTTCAACACAAATTAAAAGAGCAAGAGCAATCGCTTTAATGCCTTATACAAGATAAAAAAGAGATCCATGAAGGACTCTTTTTCATTTTACAAACCTAAGAAAGTATTATATAATAAGAAAGAGGAATACAGGAGGAGAAAATGAAAATAATAGAACAAAGACGAGAGCTAAATAAGCGAATTAAAAGAGCAAAAGTTATTTTCTTAATGGCACATAAAGATCTAGACTTAGATGCTCTAGGAAGTTGTGTAGGGCTAAGCCTAATTTTAAAACAACGAAAAAAAGATTGCTATATTATTATAGATGATAAAAAGCACGAGTTAGGTGTGGAAAAAATTTTAAGAGAATTAGATGGGTGTATTCCAGTAATTAGAGGAGAGGATATTGATAAATATCTTTATCCAAATAATAAAAGAAATCTACTAATAGTATTAGATACTAACAAAACAGAGTTAGTTCAAAATCAAGATATTCTAAAGAAGATAGATACCAAAGTAATAATTGATCATCACGATTTAGGAAAAACAACGATAAAAGATGCACTAATTATCAATGATGATGAAGTATCAAGTACTTGTGAAATGATTACAGAATTAACAGAATTTTATGACGTAGAATTAGATCCTTATTATGCTACAGTACTATTATCAGGAATTGTTCTAGATACCAATAATTTCACATTAAAAACAAGTGCGGAAACTTATTATGCTGCATATTATTTAGCAAATTTAGGAGCTAGCGCCAAAAAAGTACAATACTTATTAAAACAAGACGTAGAAGAATACACAGAAAGACAAAAATTATTAACAGGAATAGAAACAATCAACAAAAAAATTGCCCTTACCAAGGCCAGTCCTTATACCATATATCGAAGAGAAGATTTAGCAAAAGTAGCAGACACTTTACTTTTCTTCAATAACATCGAAGCATCTTTTGTTATTGGAAAACTTGGAAAAGACACGGTAGGAATAAGCGCCAGAAGTTTAGGTAATTTTAATATTACAAGAATATTAGAGAAATTAGGTGGTGGCGGAGATGATTATAATGGAGCAGCTAGATTCGAAAATACGACAATTAGTAAAGTAGAACAAGAACTAAAAAAAGCCATTGCGAAAGAAGAAGGTGAATAAAATGGAAGTAATTTTTATAAAAGATTTAAAAGGTCAAGGTAAAAAAGGAGAAATAAAGAAAGTAAAAGACGGATATGCAGAAAACTATTTAATTAAAAATGGTTATGCTGTGATAAAAAATAAAGAAAATTTAGCAAAATTAGAAAAAGAGCAACAAAATAAAGCGAATGAAGATGCAAAAAATAAACAAAATGCATTAGATATGAAAAAAGAATTAGATAAATTAGTATTAGATTTTAAAGTAAAAACTGGAGAAGGGGATAAAGTTTTTGGAAGTGTCAGTATAAAACAAGTAAAAGATGCACTTTTACAAGCAGGATATAAAATAGAAAAAAGTCAAATTGAATTAACAACCGCTATGTCCTCTTTAGGATTCCATCGTGTGGATATTAATTTATATCCAGGCGTAAAAGCAACCATAAAAGCCCATATTATAAAGTAGAGGTGAAAAGATGCCAATAAAATCATTGCCTAATAATATCGAAGCAGAGGAATCCGTTTTAGGAGCTTGCTTTTTATCAAAATATGCCTTACAAAAAGCCTGTGAAAATTTAACACCAGACTCTTTTTATGATGAGAAAAATGGTAAGATATTTGCGGCAATGAATGCTTTAGTAGAAGAAAAGACGCCTATTGATATTACAACAGTCACAGGATATTTAAAGAAAAACAATCAATTAACAGAAATTGGAGGAGTAGAATACTTAACCGAAGTATTAAACTTCGTACCAACCGCCAGTAATATTGACTATTATATAAAAAATGTAGAGGACGCTTCTATTCTAAGAAACTTAATAGAAACAGCAACAGAAATAGCATCAGAAGGATATCGAACCGATGAAACAGTAAATGAAATCTTAGATAATTCAGAGAAAAAAATATTAAATATTGTAAAAAATAGAAAATCTAGTGAGTTTAGATCTATTAAAGAAATCCTTCAAAAAACGCAAGCAGATTTAGAAAGATTATCAGAACATAAAGGAGAGGTAACAGGTCTAGCCACGGGATGGTATGATGTAGATAAATTGACTACCGGGCTTCATCCAAACGAGTTAATCATTATTGCTGCAAGACCTGCTATGGGAAAAACAGCCTTTGCTTTAAATCTAGCAACTCATGCAGCGATGACGCAAGACAAAGCAGTAGCTTTATTCAACTTAGAAATGAGTGCCGAGCAATTAGCAACCCGTATTATTTCTTCTTTAGGTCAATTAGAAGGATTTAAACTAAGAACTGGAAATTTAATGAATAATGATTGGAAAAGAATAAATGAAGCTATTTCTCAATTATCGAATACCAATTTGGTAATGGACGATACTCCAGGAATCACAATAGGAGAAATTAGAGCGAAATGTCGTAGACTAGCTAGTGGAGAAAAAGGATTAGGATTAGTAGTAATCGATTACTTACAATTAATCTCTGGTGGAAAAAATTATGGAGCCAATAGACAGCAAGAAGTATCCGATATTTCCAGAAGTTTAAAAACATTAGCTATGGAACTACAAGTTCCAGTAATAGCATTATCACAATTATCACGTAGTGTAGAAGCCAGAGAAGATAAAAGACCAATTATGAGTGATTTACGTGAATCAGGATCAATCGAACAAGATGCCGACATTGTAGCCTTTTTATATAGAGATGACTATTATAAAAAAGAAGCCAGAAATGAAGACAATACTAGTATCGTAGAACTAATTATTGGAAAACATCGTAATGGACCTACCGCTACGGTAGAATTATTATTTAAGAAAAATACATCAACATTTTTAAATCTAAGTAAAGGAAATAGAGGTGAAGAAGAATAATATGAAGAAAAAAAGAAGAGGATTACTATTAGTTATAATAATGGCAATAACGTTTCCATTACTAACAGCATTTACAACCTCATCTCCAAGAACACTTTACCGTGTTTATCTAAAAGGAAAATCCATAGGATTAATAGAATCAAAAACAGAGTTAGAAAATTATATTGATAAAAAACAAAATCAAATCAAAGAAAAATTTGATGTAGATAAAGTTTATTTACCTCAAGACCTTGATATAGTAAAAGAAACCACTTTTGATAACAATATTTCTAGTGTAGAAAAAATCTATAAAAAAATAGAAAATATTTCACCGTTTACAATTCGAGGATATGAAATTACAATTACGGGAGTAGATTCAGAATCAGAAGATGGTAAAAAAATAAAAGGAAAAAAACAAAAAGTTTACGTGTTAGATAAAAAGGTCTTTGAAGATGCTGTAGACAGTATTGTTCACTCTTTTGTATCAGAAAAAGACTATAATAATTATGCAAATGATACTCAGGAAGAAATAAAAGATACTGGAAAAATTATTGAAAGAATTTATATAGATAATAAAATAACAATAAAGAAAGATAATATTCCTGTAGATAAAACAATTTATCAAGATACCAATACTTTAACTAGATACCTAATGTTTGGAACAACAGAAGACCAAAAAAAATATACGGTAAAAGATGGAGATACTATAGAAGAAATCGCTTTTAATAATAAAATATCCACCGAAGAATTTCTAATTGCAAACCCAAGCTTTAGTAGTGCAAATAGTTTATTATATTCTGGTCAAGAAGTAACTTTAGGTGTATTAAAACCACAGTTTAGAGTAGTAGAGGTAGATCACGTAGTATTTGACGAAGAAACAAACTATCAAACAAAAACAGAATATGATAATACAAAAGAGGTAGGTTATAGTCAAATAAAACAAAAAGGAGTAAAAGGTGTTACAAGAATTACTCAAAAAGTTCAAAAAGTAAATGGTGAAACTGTTTCTGTTGCGAAAGTTGGTAGTGGAGAAGTATTAAAAGAACCTATTGATGAAATCATCGTTAGAGGTGGTAAGAAGTCAAGTTATATTGGATATGGAAGTGCGGTTGCTACTGCCGGACAATGGGGATGGCCAGCAACATGTTCCTCTGTTTCAAGTGGATTTGGATATAGATGGGGAACATTACATGATGCCATCGATATTGCAGGATGTGGATATGGTTCAAATATCTTCGCTGCACAAGATGGAACCGTAGTACAATCTGGATATAAATATGATAACGGTGAATTTGTTACAATTAATCATCATAATGGATATTACACAATGTATGCTCATATGGTATCAGGTTCACGTAGAGTTCGAGTTGGTGACTATGTTGTAAAAGGACAAGTAATAGGAAGTATGGGAAGAACAGGTGCCGCAACAGGAGTCCACTTACACTTTGCCATCTGGAGAGGTTACCCTTATCGTGGAGGAAGTCCTCTAAACCCTTTAGCATTCTATTAAAATGAAAGTAAAAACAATTGCCAGTGGTTCAAAAGGAAATTGTACAATAGTATTATGTGATAATACCAATATAATAATAGATATGGGAATTTCCTACTTAACTCTAAAAAGGAGTTTAGAAGAAAATTCCCTTTCTTTTGAACAATTTACTGCTATATTAATTACACATAGTCATAAAGATCATATTAATGGTTTAAAATCATTAATAAAAAATACCAACTTAACAGTCTATATTCCAGAAAAAATGTATAATGATTTAGAAGATATAGTTCCTAGATATCGATGTGAATTTATTGAAGATAACTTTAATATTCAAGAGGTAGAAATAGAATTGATTCACACATCTCACGATGCTCCATGTTCGGTAGGATTTATAATTACATATAATAAGAAAACTTTAGTATATGTAACAGATACCGGATATATAAATAGAAAATATTTATCTAAGATGACGGAAAAAGATATTTATGTCATAGAAGCAAATCATGACGAAGTAATGTTAATGGATGGTCCTTATCCAAGATTTCTAAAAGAACGAGTAATCAGTGATAAAGGACATTTATCCAATAAAACAACAGCGAAATATTTAAAAAAAATAATAGGAAAAAATACTAAATATATAGTATTAGCCCATCTAAGTGAAAAAAACAATACGGAAGAAAAAGTGTTAGAAGCAATTCACGAAGAACTAGATGATACTAAAATACAAATACTAATTGCAAGACAAAAAGAAGAAAGTCCAATGTTAGAGGTGTAATATGATAAAAATAATTACTGTAGGAGCATTAAAAGAAAAATACTTAAAAGAAGCGATAGAAGAATATCAAAAAAGAATAAAAAAATATACAGATATAGAAATAATCGAAGTAAAAGATGAAGGACTATTACCACCTATACAAGCCATGGAAAAAGAGTCAGAAAAAATAAAAAAACATATATCAGAAAAAGAATATATAATTACTTTAGAAATTGAAGGAAAACAATTTACTTCCGAAGAATTTTCAAAGAAAATAGAAGATATTCAAATGATTAATAGTAATATTACATTTATTATAGGTGGAAGTTATGGAATTGACCAAAGTATCAAAGAAAAAGCAAAAATGCATCTTTCTTTTTCAAAAATGACTTTTCCACACCAACTATTTAGAGTATTATTGTTAGAACAAATATATAGAGCATTTAAAATAATGAATAACGAAAGTTATCATAAATAGAGGTGGAAATATGAAATATCTTAAAGTAATGGATAATATCAAATCAAATGCTAATCCAAATATAGTTTATAAAATCAATGAAGTAAATGTAGCACAACATTGGAACAAAAATGCTGAAACACCAGAGGAAATGGGAGGATTTAACTTTTCTACAGAAGATAAAATACTAAGATGGTTACTAAGAGGAAATACAATTTACGAGGTAATAATTCCAGAAGGAGCCGAAGTAGTTGAATGTGAATCACCTTCTGCTCCACATGGAGTATTTAGAACTAATAAAATAATAATAAAAAATCCAATAGAAGTAACAGATGATGTAGCCCTAGACTTGTATAAAAAGTCTGACTTGCCATGGAAATCATATATTCAAATTTTATCTTATCTAGCGGCAACTAATTATAAAAATACATCATATAAAATACTAGATGAAAAAATAAATAGAAACAATGCCAAAGAGGCATTAGAAATATATGATACTTTTCTAAAAAGAAAAACAAATCCAATGCCTGAACTTTATTTAGAAATAAAAGAAAAAATAAAGAGCTTGCAAAATGAGAAAGAGGGATAAAATGATAGGAAATAGCTGGGATGAATTATTAAAACAAGAATATCAAAAGGAATACTTTAGAAACTTAATGGACTTTATTAAAGAAGAATATAAAACAAAAACGGTATATCCAAAACAAAGTGATGTTTTTAATGCCTTTCGTTATACAGATTTTGACAATGTAAAAGTGGTAATACTTGGTCAAGATCCCTATCATGGACCAAATCAAGCCGAAGGATTATCTTTTTCAGTAAGTAATGAAGTATTAAAACCTCCATCACTACAAAACATTTTTAAGGAACTAGAAAGTGATTTAGGAATACCATTTCCAAAACATAACTCACTTAAACCCTGGGCAAAAGAAGGAGTATTACTATTAAATGCAGTATTAACAGTAGAAGCTCATACCCCAACATCACATAAAAATCATGGTTGGGAAGAATTTACAAATCAAGTAATAGAAATTATCAATAAAAAAACTACACCTGTAGTATTTATATTATGGGGAAGTTATGCTAGGGCAAAGAAAAAACTAATAACGAATCCTATTCATTATGTAATTGAGTCAGCACATCCATCACCATTTTCAGCATACAATGGATTCTTTGGCAGTAAACCATTTTCTAAAACAAACAATTTCTTAAAAAGCAAAGGTTTAAAAGAGATTGATTGGAGAGTAGAATAAAATATCATTTCCAAAAGAGTAAAAAAAAGAAGGAAGTAGAAAATAACTTCCTTCTATTTATTTTGTGCTTGAACAGCAGTAATAGCAACAACACCTACAATATCATCTGCAGAACAACCT
>CALVRR010000049.1 GCA_944358705.1 uncultured Bacilli bacterium | reverse complement strand
CAAAAACTACAAGTAGTAGTACCAAAAATAAGTCCATATTTCCAACCAATATTAATTGTACCAACCTTACAACTAATTGCTTATGAAACTGCCAAATTAAGAGGCTGTGATATCGATAAACCAAAGAATCTTGCAAAAAGTGTAACAGTAGAATAATTGACAAATAAAAAAAACAAGGTATAATACTAAAAAATATGTAGGATAATATGAGGTGATTTAGTATGGAACTACAGGAGATAATTGCAAAAAATCCTAAAGTAGGACAGTATCTACAAGAAAATAATTGTTATTTTGGAATAAACACCCCAATACCCAACGCATGTTTAAGAAAACTAAAAGACAATGAAGTTACAATAACAGAAGATGTTTTTGAAAAAATGTATCTTTTAGCAGAAAAAACACAACATACTGGTTGCGAGCATTCCTTTCTTTTGTTTTGTGATAATAAAAATGTGGAGGGAAATCATTGCCTATTAAATAATTTTGCTACACAAGAAAAGAATCCCCATAGAAGAGTTGCAAAATATGGAAAAGAATTACTAAGTGTAATAGACAGATTAGAAAAGTTAGTAGACTCAGGAAGGTTTAAAGGAGTTACTGTTTTTATAGGTCATACACATCCAGCAGAAGGAAGTTGGTATGATAATTTCTCCCTTGGAGATTTAATAGGATGTAGCGAAGGTGTTAAAAGTTCAAGTAGTGATGTCTATGCAACTCGAAAAATTGAAACAGCAAATTGTATGTTAACAGCCGATGGAAAAATAAGAATGGTATTTTATGATCCAAATGTTAAAAATTTCTTTGTTTTCGATAATATCAATGTTAGAAAAAAAGATGGCACCAAAGTAGAATTTGAAGATTATTTTAAAAGATATGAAGAAAAACAAATAAATAAAAAAGAATTATTAACATCATTATATGGATTAAGTAAAAATGAAATTATTCAAGATGATTTATCAATTCCAAAAAAGCATAAATGAAACTGTAATAAATAATATAAAAAAGGAGTGTGAGGAACATGAAAAAGGAATTAAAAATAATTTATAAAGATATAACAAATAGTGGAGAAATCACACTTCTTTTAACTGTATAAAATAATATGATGGCTCTCTATTTAGAGAGTCTTTTTGTTTAGAGGAGGACATATGAATATTAAATTAGAAAGAGTAGGAGTAGATAAAAAAGATACCTTATATAGATTATTAGAATATTCTTTATTTGAAGAAAGTCTAACCGATGGTAATGAAATGAATGATGAGGCCATATTTGAATATAAATATTTTGATAACTATTTTACAGATAATAATCGAGATGCCTTTTTTATTAGAGAACAAGAATCAAATAAATTATTAGGTTTTGTCATGATTAATACTTATATGCAACATACCAAAGAAGGACATAGTATTGCAGAATTTATGGTAATCCCTAAATATAGAAAAAATAAAATAGGGAAAAAAGTAGCTTTTATGTGTTTTGATTTATATCAAGGA
Source organism: uncultured Bacilli bacterium (assembly GCA_944358705.1). GTDB lineage: Bacteria > Bacillota_I > Bacilli_A > RF39 > UBA660 > Faecimonas. The sequence goes on along the minus strand of CALVRR010000049.1, from coordinate 5,665 downwards.
GCCTGGGAAGTATCACCATCAAAAGGAAATGAAATAGCTTATAAATTTTGGAAAAATGTAATAGATGAATATACCAATAAAAATAATGAATTTAAAGATGGAATATTTAATTTTAAAAGGTAAGATATGTTAAGTTTATATATTCCAGAGTTAAAAGATTATTGGTATGAAGAAAATTTATTAAGCGATAAAGATACTATGAATTATAATGCCGGGTATGATGTAAATTATTCTGGATATCATTACGAAACAGGATGTATTGATTTTAAAAAAGAAAAATGGCAAGAAAAATATAATAAAAGAAAAGATGAAAACACCTTCTTTGCCTATTTAAAAGATGATATAAAAAACGAATTTGTAGGATATGTAAACTATCAATATAATGAAAAAGATAATAGGTATGAATGTGGTATTATAATAGAAAAATCAAAAAGAAGAAATGGCTATGCCAAAGAAGGATTAAAACTACTATGTAATTATGCCAAAAAACAAGGCATTAAAAGTTTATATGATAATTTTGAAATAGATAGAGAAAATACATTAAAAGTATTTGAAAGTGTAGGATTTAAAGTAATAGAAAAAACTACTTGGAAAAAGTTTAATAAAGAAGTAGAAGGAGTAATTGTAAAAATAGATTTATAAAAGAGGTGATAATATGAATAAAGAAAGATACATAGAATATGCAAAAAAGACATTTCAAGGAAAAGCATTAGAATTAGTGTTAAATAATATTGATTTATTTTATAAAAAGGAAGAAATAAAGAAAAATAAATATCATGTAGGAGAAGAAGTAAAACTAAAAAAAGGAACTTATATGCATGGGATACCAGGACTATTAGATAACTTTGATTGGATAGTAGAACATGGCTTTGTTGCAATAGATTTTACAGGAAATAGTGAAGGTAAAAATAAAATAAAAAATAGTATTGGTATGTGGAACATACAAGAAGATATCTTACTAAAAGATTATATTATTAATTACAGTGGAGTAACAATTACTTATACCATTGGTAGAGGGCCAGGTTCAAAAGAAGTATCTAAAATGATTCCATATCATAAATTTGATGAAGAAACGGAAAAGATAAATAATGATGAAAATATTTGGACCTACTGGGCAGAAAAGACAAAAGAAGTAACATTTTTACCAAGTCTAGTATCAGATAAAAGACAGATTGCTTTTATTTTAAATATGGAAAGCGATTATGCAAAAGAAATGATAAAAGCAGATGTTTGGAATACAGAATTAGACGAAGAAACATTAAAAGATTTTTTAGATTATAGATATTACGAGAACTTTTTAAAAGAAAGAGTAAATAGAACTGCACAGACAACAGATAGAGAATCTGCTATTATGTTTGGCTTACCTTCTTCTTTAATTGAAGGAGTATTAGTAGGAAGAAAATTAGAACAAGATAAAAATGCTCTAAAACATATCAAAGAAAAATTGAGAGATTGTTATATATGTAATATCGATGGTAAAATAATTGTAGAATAAAAGGACGTGATAAAATGAACATAGAAGATTTCTGTACAAAATACCAATTAGGAACAGTAATAGATATAGAAAAATTATCCGGTGGCCTAATGCATAGAATGTTTAAAGTAAAAACTACAACAGCAACTTATGCAATAAAAGTTTTAAATAGTGAAGTGATGAACAGAGAAGAAGCCTATAATAACTTCATAGTATCAGAAAAAATATCCAATCTAGCAAATGAAAATAATATCCCGGTATCTAGTGCCATCTCTATAGAAGGAAACTATCTAACAGAATTTGATAATACTTACTATATGGTATTTGATTATATAGAAGGAAAAACATTATCGGATGAAGAAATTACAGTAGAACATTGTAAAAAGATTGGAACAGTACTTGCTAGGATTCATAATCTCGATTACAAAAAATTGAATTTAACTGAAGAAAAAATAGAATATAAAAGATTATATGACTGGGAAGGTTATGCCTTAGAAGTAAATTTTAACAAGATGTCTTATAAAGAGGAATATTTAAAAAACTATAAAAAATATAATTCCATCTTAAAAAGAGTAAATGAAAGATTGAATGATGCAAATACTGTATCAACGATTTGCCATAGAGATATGGATCCTAAAAATGTAATGTGGAATCAAGATAATCCTATAATTATTGATTGGGAATCCGCAACACTAGCAAATCCTTATCAAGAATTATTAGAAACAGCTCTTTCTTGGTCTGGTTTTTTAACAAATAATTTTAATGAAGAAAAATTCAAAGCCGTATTTTTAGAGTATCAAAAACTAAGAAGTATTAAAAATATTGACTGGTATGATGTTATCTGTGGAAACTTAGTTGGAAGATTTGAATGGTTAAAATATAATTTAGAACGAAGTCTAGGAATAATTACGAATGAGGAAGAAGAAAAATTTTTAGGAGAGAAAGAAGTATCAAAGACAATAGAAGAAATTTCTAGATATTTAGAATTAATTGGAACCATGGATGATATTATTGATGGATTAATCAGAACAGAAGAACAATCTTTCGATAAAGAAATAGAGAAAATTATAGAAAACACACCACTTTTAAAAGGGAAAAACTATAACAAAATAACCGCAGGATTTACCAATACCATATATCAAGTAGAAGATTATATAGTAAGAATTTGTACCAAGAAAGAAAACGAAAAAAGATTTGAAAATGAAATAGAATTTTACAAAAATAATAAGAGTAGTAATATTCCAAAATTATATATTGCAGATAAAACCAAAGAATTAATTCCTTATGATTATGAAGTATTAGAAAAAATAGAAGGACCAACACTTTATGATATATGGTATAAATTAACAGAAGAAGAAAGAAAAGAAATTGTTTTAAAATTAATTAGCTTGTTGCAACCACTTCATAGTAAAAAAGTAGAAGAATATGATTTTAATAAATTTATTAAAGATAAAATAAGAACTCTTATAAAAGACTGCAATATCACAGATGAGTTATTTGATGAATTATTATTACTATGTGATATCTATTTTAAAGAAAATAAATTTGGACAAATACACGGTGACTTACACTTTGATAATGTTATTTATCAAGATGGTCGTCTTATATTATTGGATTTTGAATATTCTATGGCAGCACCGATCGATTATGATTTTAGAATATTAAATAGATATAAAAAAGTTCCATGGCGCTGGGCCTCATCAAAAACAGATATGCTAACAATAGAAGAAGATTATCAATACTTAATGCCAATAATAATAGAAAATGATGAGGATTTAAAAGAAATAGAATTTTTAAAAGAAAGATTCTCTGTATATGATATCATTGATTTATTACAAGTATATAAAAACACTCATAAAGAAGAAATTCTAGAAGAAAGTAAAAAAATAGTAAAAGAATTAAAATATAATAGATGACGATATAAAGGAATATCAAAGAAAGTTGGTGAAAATATGTATCAAATTAGAAGATTTAAAGAAAGCGATGCCAAAGAAGTAGTTAATGTCATAAAAAGAGCTTCTCTAGAAGTAAATATTAAAGACTATACAAAAGAAGCTATGGATAAATTGGTAAAAAAGATAACGGAAGAATTTGTAACAAAACGAGCAACCGCCTTTCATATGTATGTAGTAACAGAAGAAGAAAAGGTTATTGGTGTCGGCGCTGTAGGACCATACTGGGATAGTCTAACAGAAAGTAGTCTATTTAATATATTTATCTTACCAGAATACCAGAAAAAAGGATTAGGTACAAAACTAGTAAAGGAATTAGAAAGTGATGAATATTACAAAAGGGCAGATAGAATAGAAATAGCTTCTTCTATAACAGCATTAGAGTTTTATAGACATCTAGGTTATGGATTTAAAAAATATGGAAATATTACTAATGAGAATGGTGATTATATATTAGAAAAATTCCCTAAAATTAGTGATAATAACAATAATGAAAAACAATATAATATGCGACCATATATAGATAATGAATTTCATAAGGATTATGATTTTGTCTATGAAGTAAAGAAAAATGCTTATAAAAAGTATGTAGAAGAATGTTGGGGAAGTTGGATAGAAGAAGATCAAAGAAACTATTTTAAAAACTTTATAGAACAAGTAAAAGAAAACGCCTATATTATTCAATTAAATGGAAAAGATATTGGTTTTTATAATGGAGAAACTCTAGAAGATGGAAGTTATGAAATAGGAAATATTTGTATTATCCCAGAATATCAAGGAAGAGGAATAGGTACAGAAATTTTAAAAGATATGATAGAATTACATCAACAAGAAGATATCTATATCCAGTATTTTAAACAAAATCCAGTAGGAAACTTATATAGCAGATTAGGATTTAAACCAAGTGGAGAAACTAAGTTCCATTATCAAATGGTAAGACAAGCATCAAAAGTAAATAAAAAATAAGACCTCATCATAAACAAGGTCTTATTTTTTTATCTATTTTGCCCATTCTTAAATTCTTTTTCATAGATTTCAAATAATTCTTTAAATCTAGCATAATGTACAATTTCTCTTTGACGTAACCAAAGTAGAGGACCAATAACGTCCGGATCATTGGTTAAATCAATTAAGTTTTCATAAACAGCACGAGCTTTTTGTTCAGCAGCCATATCTTCGGAAAGATCTGCTAAAGGATCTCCAGTAGAGGCGAAATAAGCAACAGTAAATGGAACTCCATTCGAATCCGTTGGATATAAAGCATTCCCATGTTCTGCATAGTTACTGCCAAGACCCGCTTGCTTCATCTCTTCAGGTGTCGCATCTTTTGTTAATTGATAGATCATAGTCGCAAGCATCTCTACATGACCAAGCTCTTCTGTTCCAATATCTGTAAGTAAAGCTTTTCCACGATTATCAGGCATAGTATATCTTTGATTTAAATAACGAAGAGCAGCTGCTAACTCACCATTAGATCCCCCATATTGAGTAACTAGATATTTTGCCATATTTAAATCTTTTCTCTTTATATTAATAGGATACTGTAATCTTTTTGAATATCTAAACATTCGGTTTTACCTCCCATGGCCATACATCTTTTACCCATAGAAATGGAGTTTGATTTAAAGTATTACTAGAAATTAAAAGTGGACCAAACTTCTCATCATATTGTTTTACTAATTGACTATATTTCTCACGATAATCATTAAACAAAGTAATCATAGTAGTATCTTCAGGATGTAAATCTAAATAAAGATTTAATTCATGAGCAGCAAATCCCATTCTAGCAAGTTCTCTTATCAAAGACTCCCTTTCGTTATTAGCAGAAACATTGGCAGGTTTATAATTTTTGTAAGGTTCATATAGATTAGAAAACATATTTCCATAATCTAGACCTTGAGCAGGTGTAAATAAAGATGGCATAGTGGAATTACGATATAAATCTTGTTGATTTATAAAATTCATATTCGTATTAGAATTTGCATAATTATTTAAAAATGGATAAACATAATTTTGGTTAAACATAATATCTCCTTTCGTTTTAATGTATTCTAATAAAACGAAACAGTATAAGACAAAAGCCCAGAAAAAAATGACAAATGTACAAAAAGTACTTGTCAAAACTTAAAAAGATTGATAGAATAGGAATGTAACTTTGAAATGGCGTCGTTGGTGAAGTGGTTAACACGCTGGTTTGTGGCACCAGTATGCAAGGGTTCGATTCCCTTACGACGCCCCA
>CALVRR010000048.1 GCA_944358705.1 uncultured Bacilli bacterium | reverse complement strand
CAAGTATCTAGAATGGAGTCTTTTGATAACTCACATTTATTTGGAACTTTCTACGTAGGAGGAATGGTAGTCTTTGAAGACTTCTTACCACGAAAAAATGAGTATCGAAAATTTAAAATATCAACGGAAGTAAAAGATGATTTAAGTGCCATGAAAGAAGTATTATATCGAAGATATTATAAAGTGTTAATGGAAAATCTACAAAAACCAGATTTAATTGTAATGGATGGAGGAAAACTCCAAATTAGTGTGGCAAAAGAAATAATAGATTCTCTAGGATTAAATATACCAATAATTGGATTAGTAAAAGATAATAATCACAAAACAAGTTATATTATGAATGATAAATATGAAATACTAGAGGTTTCGAAAGATTCCAATCTCTTCTTGTTCTTTACAAGAATCCAAGAAGAAGTGCATAGATATGCAATTACCTATCATAGAAACATCAAAGCCAAGGGAATGTTATCGAGTGTATTAGATGTCGTTCCAGGGATTGGAGAAGTTAGAAAAAAAGAATTATTGAAACGCTTTGGTTCCTTAAAAAGATTAAAAGAAGCTAGTGTCGAAGAACTATCTGAGGTGGTATCCAAAGAAGTTGCAAAAAATTTAGCGACATACTTAAAAGAGTTGTAGTATAATGGAATAAGAAAGGGTGAAAAAAATGAAAAAATTAAATAACAAGGGGTTTTCTTTGGTAGAATTATTAGTAACCATGACAATACTAGGAATTTTAATGGCAGTAGCTGTAGCTTCTGTATTTGTACATCTAGACAATTCTAGAAAACAAGCTATGGATACCATAGCTTCTACCTCTTACGATGGTATGGTAAATTATATGATGGAAAATAATATTTTACTAAATCCAAAAGGAGAAGCAAATTCAACAGCTACGGTTCAAATTAAAGATTTATATGAAGAAAATTATATTGAAAAACCGACCGATCCTTATAACGATGGAGGAATGTGTGAAGGAACTGTTACAGTAAGAAATGAAACAACCTCATCCACTACTGGCTTAGAGGATTATCGATATGAAGTACATGTAGAATGTAGTGGAGATCACGTTTTAGACGTTTCTTATCCAAAAAATTAGGAAGTGACATATGAGTAAAATAAAAATCATGGATGAAATTCTTGCCAATAAAATAGCGGCAGGAGAAGTGGTAGAAAAAACCATGAATGTAGTAAAAGAGTTAGTAGAAAACTCAATTGATGCAAAAAGTGATGAAATAAAAATTGAATTAATTGATTCCGGAGTAAAAGAAATAAAAGTAACCGATAACGGAATTGGAATGGATAGAGAGGATGCCTCTCTTGCTTTTTCTAGACATGCAACATCAAAATTAAAAAATTTAGACGATTTATTTAATATTGAATCTCTAGGATTTCGAGGAGAAGCTCTTCCATCCATTGCTTCCGTATCCAACATAGAATTAAAGACATCCAATGGAGAAGTCGGTACTTATTTGACATTATCTGGTGGAAAAGATATGAAAATAGAAGAAAGCGACCTTCAAAAAGGAACAACAATCACGGTAAAAGATTTATTTTACAATACTCCAGTTCGATTAAAATACTTAAGAAATTTATATGTAGAATTAGCCAATATTACAGACTATATCAACAAAATGGCTCTATCTTACCCTGATATTAAATTTACACTAATAAATAATGATAAAATCTTATTAAGAACCGATGGGAATGGGGACTTAAGAAAAGTAATTTATCAAATATACGGGGCAGATATTACCAAGAAAATGATTGAAATTTCTGGAGAAAATGATGATTACTATATTCACGGTTACATTTCTTATCCAGAAATGACAAAAAGTAATAGAAACGCGATCACTACATTAGTAAATGGTAGAGTAATTAAAAATAATGAGTTAAATAAAATAATTGTCGATGCTTATCACACTTATATTCCTAAAGATAAATTTCCAATTATCGTCTTAAATATTGAAGTAGATCCTATCTTAATAGATATCAACATTCATCCAACCAAGATGGATATTAAATTTTCAAAGATGGATACTTTAAAGGAACTAGTAAGTGAAGAAGTAACCAAACAATTAAAAAAATTAACCCTAATACCAACCGTTGCAACAAGGAGTGAGGAAGCTTTAAGAGAAACAACCATTCCCCTATACAAAGCCTTTAAAAAAGAAGAAATTACGACACCAAAATATGAAGAAACGATATTAGATTTTTCGGTTGCTGAAGAAAAACCAAAAGAAGAAGAAAAAGAAACGGAAGAAAATAATGAGAAAATAGAAGAAAAACCAGAGGAAGAACAAGTAAGAATCAAAAAAATGATTCCTAGAGGAATTGTCTATTCTACCTATATTATTGCCGAAAATGAAGACGGAATGTATATTATCGACCAACATGCTGCTGCAGAAAGAATCAACTATGAGAAAGTATTAAAATCTTTAAAAGAAAAAGTAATTCCTGTAGACTTATTAATTCCTGTAAAAATAGAATTAACTACCAGTGAAATCTTAATGATAAGAAATCACTTGGATATTTTAAAAGAATATGGATTTCTAGCAGAAGAATTCGGAAGAAATACTATTATTATAAGAACTCATCCAAGTTGGATACCAGAAGATATTTCAGAAGATTGCATTAGAAAAGTAGTAGATATTATAATTACCAAAGAAAGTTTTGATTTTGATCAATTTGTCTGGAGAATGGCAGCAACGATGGCTTGTCGTATGTCTGTAAAAGCCAATGACTATTTGTCTTATGAAGACCAAATGTGGTTACTAGATACCCTAAGACATTGTGAAAACCCATTTACATGTCCTCACGGTAGACCAACCATTATTACATATACCAAATACGATTTAGAAAAGCTATTTAAACGTTCACTAGACTAGAAGGAGTAACTATGGAACCAATCATTGTCATTGTAGGACCCACCGGTGTAGGAAAAACCAAATTAAGTATAGAACTAGCCAAGAAATTAAATGCCGAAGTTATCAACGGAGATTCCGTTGCTATTTATAAAAGACTAGATATCGGTAGCGCCAAGCCAACTAAAGAAGAACAGCAACAAGCCCCTCATCACCTAATAGATATAAAAGAAGTAACCGAAGAATACAGTGTATACGATTATCAACAAGACACAAGAAAAAAGATAGAAGAAATAACAAAGAAAAACAAAAGAGTAATAATTGTCGGAGGAACAGGACTTTATATAAAAGCTGCCTTATATAATTATATATTTACCAAAGGAACCATTCACAATTCTTATGATAACTTAACAAACGAAGAAATATTAGAAGAAATAAAAAAATATAATCCTAAGACAACCGTACATAAAAATAACCGAAAAAGATTAATCAGACTCTTAAATAAATATAAAAATAAAGAACCAATCACCAATCAAAAAGATGAATGTCTATATCCAATAAAAGTAATTGGGCTAACAGCTCCAAGAGATATCGTATATGATAGAATTAATAAAAGAGTAGAGAAAATGTTAGAAGAAGGATTATTAGAGGAAGTAGTATCCTTAAAAGAAGAATATCAAAACTCTAGAGTCTTAAATACCGCTATCGGTTACAAAGAATTTAAAGACTATTTTGAACAAGAAAAGAAACTAGAAGAAGTAATAGAACAAATAAAACTAGATTCTAGACATTATGCTAAGAGACAATACACATTCTTTAAACATCAATTCCCAACCACTTGGTATAATGTGGATTTTTCTAATTTTGAAAATACCATAGAAGAAATTTATAAAGACATCAAAAAAGAAGCCAATTAATTAGGCTTCTTTTAATTCTGCATAAATATTTTGATCAAAACGATGTTCTGTTTGTTCAATAGAAAGAAGAGTAGGAGTATCAATGAAAAAGAATTTGTGCTCTAATAAATTTTCTCCCGTGGAAGTAACTGGATCATCCCAGGTTAAATCCAAATGATACCAAGTATTATCTAAATATACAGCATTCCATACATGTTGATCACTAGCAATCTTATAACTTTTGATTCCCATCTCTTCTAAGAATAACTGCATCGCATCTGTATAACCGCCACAGATACCATATCCTTCAATTAGAGGACCATAAGCAATATCAGACTGATAAGTAGTAACATTATAATCACTACGATCGGAATCATAAACACTATGATTAATAATATAATCATGAACCCTACGAATATTATTTAAATCCGTATCTGTAGGAACAATTAACTCTTCTTTTAATTCTTCTACTTTTTGAGATATTTCTTCAATTTGTTTTTTCGAATAACTTTTTTTAATCTGAATACTAACTTTTCCTAAAGAATCATACTGAGTTTCAATATGATTAAATCCATTATAAGGATGTACAAAATTATTAATATCAGAAAGAAGATCCTGATCATTCGCTAAACGTTCTACTTCGTCCAAACATTGACCATATTCTTCCGGACAATAAAAAGTAAAATTATCCACTCCAGAATTAATCGCAGTATAAAAAATATTTAAAATGTCTTGTCGAGAATGAGGAGTAAAATCCTCCGTATTTTGTACAAACATAAAATCATAATCTCGAAAGTATTCATTCTTTTCTTCTAAAACTACATTTTCATTTTGAAAATTTCTTAAAATAGAATAATATAGTTTTTGCAAATCTTTTTGATAATAAAATAAAAGACCAACAAGAATAAGAGTAATACCAAGTATAACCAAAATTTTTTTCATAAATCCTCCAGTAACGTATATCATTGATTATCTTCATTCTATCGTAATTAAATAGAAAAGTAAATAAAAAATCAATCAAGAACTTGATTGATTTACATAGCATTTTTCATTTTAGTTAATCTTGATTTTAAACGAGCAGCTTTGTTTTTATGAATTTTACCGCTAGCCATTGCTTTATCAATTCTTTGAATAGCGATATTATAATTTGTGCTAGCTACTTCTTTGTTTCCTGCTTTTGCTTCTTTTTCAAATTTCTTAATAGCAGTTCTCATACTTGAAATTACTAAAGTATTAACATTCGTCTTTTTAACATTTGAACGTACTCTTTTTTTAGCACTTTGAATATTTGGCATTTTTTCACCTCACTTTTATAAACACATTAATTTTATCAAAAATTTTAATAAAAAGCAAATATTTTTTAGTGAATTGTAAATATTAAAAATAGGTGATAAAAATGCATACAATAGACTTAAAAAATACTGGACTACGTACAGACTTAGTAATTGATGAAATTAATAGTAAAAAAGAAAAGAAAATAGAGGCAACTTCAGTAATAAAAAAAGAAAATGTCACATTAGAAGAAATAAAAATAGAAAAATATCAAGAGGAGATTGTAAATAAAAAGGAAGGAATATATCGAACCGTATCTTTTAAAGATATCACAGATAAAAATAATTTCAAAGAAGTAGAAAAAGTCTTAATAGAAGCATTAAAAAAAACATACGAAGATGTGAAGTTAAAGGAACAAAGCAAAGTATTAGTAATAGGTTTAGGAAATGAAGATTCTACTCCAGACTCTCTAGGTCCGAAAAGTATTGACCATGTGCTAGTTACTAGACATTTATTTTTATTAGGAGAAGTAGAAGAAGGGTATCGAAATACTGCAAGCTTTAAACCAAGTGTTACTGGCGCAACAGGGATTGAAACAAAAGACTTAATAGAAGCAATCACTAGAAAGATAAATCCAGACTTATTAATCGTAATTGATGCTTTAGCATCAAACTCGATTGAAAGATTAAATAAAACTGTCCAAATCACAACATCTGGAATCTCTCCGGGAAGTGGTATTGGAAACAATAGAGTAGAAATTAGTAAAGAGACATTGAAAATACCAGTTATAGCGATAGGAATACCAACCGTAGTAGATGCTACTACAATTGTTCAAAATACCCTACAATTACTATTAAAACAAATAAGTTATCAAATAGAAAATCAAGATAACGCCAAATTAAAATTAGTTCCAACCAAAAATCAAAATTACGAAAATCACGAAGAGGAATTAAGCAAAGATCAAAAAGAAGATGTATTAGGAATGGTAGGTCTATTAAACGAACAAGAACTAAAAGAGTTATTATTAGAAGTATTATTGCCAGTAAATTATAATATGATGGTTACTCCTAAAGAAATCGACTTTTTAATAGAAAAACTTAGTTTATTAATTGGAAACGCAATTAATAAAAGTCTACATAGTCACTTTAATCCGACAAATTAACAATCATAAAAAAGATATAGTATTCTTGGTGATAGAATGAAAAAAAGATTTTATTCCAGGAAAAATAAATTACAAAAAAGAGTAAAAAGAGGACTTTTTTTACTCATTTTTGTATTGAGTATATATATTACTTATCAATATTTAGAAGAAAGTAAGAATAAAATTAGTCAAAAAGAATTTGTAGAAATCGCTCTATCCCAAAATGAAGAGTCAACACTATTAAAAAAAATAGTATCTACATTTCTTCCAAGCAAAGAAAAAACAATAAGAACCATGTTAGAAGAAAACTATCAAGGGTTAATAAAAGAGGAGGAAAAAGAGGAACATAAGGTAGAAAAAAGAAAGTCAAAAGAAAAACAAAATCCCACAATTTATATATATAATACTCATCAAACCGAAGAATATACTCCTAGTAGTTTTGTAGAATATAGTATTATGCCAACCGTACAAATGAATAATTATATTTTAGAAGAGAAATTCGAAGAAAATAACTATACTACCATCGTAGAAGAAAAAAACATAAAAGAAGTATTAAATAAAAACGGTTGGAACTATGCAGGAAGTTATCAAGCTAGTAGAATATTCTTAGAAACTGCCAAGAAAAATTATCCGACTCTAAAATACTTTATCGACGTTCACAGAGATAGCTTAGGAAAAGATAAAACAACAATAACAATCGACAAGAAAAGTTATGCTAAAATATTATTTATCGTAGGTCTGGAAAACCCCAATTATAGTAAAAATTTAGAGTTTACAGAAAAAATAAATCAAAAGTTAAATGAAAAATACCCAGGACTTTCGAAAGGAATTTATAAAAAAGAAGGAGAAGGAGTAAATGGAGTATACAATCAAGATTTTTCTCCCTTTACAATTTTAGTAGAAATGGGAGGACCAGAGAATACAATTGACGAGATTCTAAACACATCTCTAGCTTTTTCGGAGTGTTTTATTGAGGTGATAAATCAATATGAATTATAAAAGAATTGCTCAAATAATTATGGCGGTATTAGTCATGCTTTTTTTAGGACTATATATCAGCCAAATGACAGGGTATTATGAGTATACCGAAAGTAAGAAAACAACCTTAACCAAAAG
>CALVRR010000047.1 GCA_944358705.1 uncultured Bacilli bacterium | reverse complement strand
TATTTTTATTTGTTTGTTTTATTGTTCAATCCTAACTGTCTCAAAGTTGACGTTTTGCTTAGTTTTCAAAGATCATTTTTTCTTTTTTTGTGTGTTATTTCCGAGTTGCATTGTTAATATATCAAATAAAAATAGCAAAGTCAACAAAATTTTCACATTTTTTTCACTTTTTTTCAAATTTTTTTATTTTTCTTATTTTTCAGTCTATTTTTAACAGTAATTTCAATAATAAAAAAAATAAAAGCGTTTTAAATCATTCTTTTAACTACTTTTATTTTCCTCTTTGACTTTATATTTCATTTCATTATATAGGGTATTATATTTTTCTATAGTTTCTTTATTAAACATTAAGGATTTTTTACGGACTAGATTAATCAGTTCTGTTAACTCTGATTTCAATATTGTATCTAATTCTTCAGAATAATGCATTATTGTTTTATGATACTTATATTCACCTCTATCTAAAACTTTAAAACTTCCATCCGGAAAAACTCTTAAATCTAAATCATAATCAATATATTTAATGGTTCCTTCTTCTATTATATAAGGAGAGGCAATATTACAATAATAATAAATTCCATTTTTTTTACATTGACCTATAATATTAAACCACTGATTTTTAAAAAAATATAATACCGCAGGTTCTTTTGTATGCCAGGTTCTTCCGTCTGATTCCGTTACTTTTGTTTTTTCATTTCCAAATATCAAATAATCTTCAGTAATGTCTAATAATACAGCTTCATCCCAGGAACGATGTATCTTGCTATCGTGTTTATAACTATGAATTTGATATCTCTTTCCTATTTCTAATTTTTCTTCCTCCATTTTTTACCTCGCTTCTTTTGTATTATATCTTTTTTAGCAAATTTTTTCAACCAAGAAAAAAATGTATAAATTTCTATACATTTTCTATTTCTTTGTAAAATAAGATATTGCCCAATATCCAAAAATAAATACAACGACTACTACAACCGCTCCGAAAAACGGACTATCCATATATTCTGAGGCTATAGAGTCTAATTTTTCATTCCACTTTTCTAGTGTTTGAGACAAATTTACAATAAGTAATAGTTTATCCATCTATAACACTCTCCTTATTCTTTATCTTTTGTTTTTCTTTTTTTGCTTTTATGTGTCTTCTTCTTTTCTTCTTTACTGTCGTTTTCACTTACAATTTCTGCATCGGTAATAGTTTCTTCTACTGCTTTTTGAATTCTGCTAACATTACTTTTAATGGCAATAGTAGAGATCAAATCCAAAATTGCGTATATAATAATAAATACACCTATTATTTTCATAATACCCATAGCAGCTTTAAATGGATTGAATAATAAAAATACACCAAAGATTGTACTTATAATTGATAAAATCATTGTCGTTTTCCACATTCTGTTTTCTTCTGTTTTTAATTGAAAAGCATAATTTAATTTTCCTGCACTGCTTATAATAATAGCAATACCTATTACTGCTGGAATGATGCTTGCAATTATTTGATAATTCTTGATAATAATTATTCCAAATATAATAGTAACCGTTCCATATACAATATCCAATTCATTTCTTAATGCCGGACTTTCCCCGGCTCTTACATAACGGATTAGTGCAAGAACACCGATTGCTACTAGTACTCCACCAATTACATAGGAAATCATCATAATTGTCGTTTCTGATTGGAAGATTAATAAAAATCCTAACAAGATTAATACTGTTGATGTTATGATTGACGATCTTAAAAACTTTTTCATAAATTTTTCCATATTTTTCTCCTATTCTGTTCGAAGTGTTTCTATTGGTTTTCTTGGATGTCATTTTTGATAATGTTAGTTTTCGAGCTACACTTACTAATACTAATATTATAGCATGAATTATATTTAATTGTGCAATATTTGGTAATTCTAATAAATTTTCTTTTCTTTGTCTTGTTCTGTCGGTTGTTCTATCTTTGTTTGATTTGACTTTTTCTTTAGTTTTTTATCCTCCTGCTTTTTTTCTGAATCTTCAATTTTTTGTTCTTGTTCTTCTTTTTGATATTCTATTGTTGAAACGGTTTCTGTTTTTGTTAATTTTTCATATAAGAAATTTTTGTTCTTTTTTGTTATATTAAATATGATATTCAGAATATTTAACCAAAAGTATACTCTTAGGATTATGATACTACTATTTATTATTATATTTAAGATATTATTCGTACTAGAAAAATTCTCTAATAAATTTATTATTACAAATTGATAATAAAATAATATATAACTTAATAAATATCTAGCTTCTACCCTCATTTTAACAAACTTTGAGTTTAGCTTGGCAATAACCTGCAATTTTAATATCATCTTCCCAATTGTTTTCCCGTTTGTCAATAATGGTAAAATTAAATAATATAGGAAAATCGTAATTAGCATGCTATATTCTTTTATTGGCGTATTATATATTAAGATACTTATTACCACAAACATTATCACTAGAAAGAAAAAATCAATACAATAGGATAATGCTCTTCGAAAGATTGTTACTTTTTTCCCTTTTTCAAAACTTTTTTCATCTAGTTCTTTTCTTGTTGGTAAAATAATAGTAAATAATGGAGTAATTAAGAAACCAATCATTGTTCCGAGTGTATTTAGTATTAAATCGTCCACTTCAAATAACCGGTATGGTCTAGGGTAAATTCCATACAAACCAGATAACTGGGTTAATTCAAAAAATAAACTCAATAAGAAACCAAGTAGAAAAGCTTTATACCATTTACATTCAAAATAATATCTTAAATAAATTCCAAAGGGTATGGTCAACAATATGTTAAAGGCCGATATATAAAATGTTGAATTTTTAATTATATTGAGATAGGAAGATAACTCTTTCCAATTAAATGGGATACTTGATAAATCTTTCAGAAAATGAAATGGCATTAATTGAGTTGTTGGCGTTGTTAAACTTTTTACTTCTTCTATTGATGGTAGTGGAAGTATTACTAAGAAGTAGGCCGATAATAAGTATAGAATAAAACTATAAACTATTACGCTCCTAAGAAATAAAACTGCACCATATTTTCTATATTGATATATTAAATACGGCAAAGTAAAAATGAATGCTATAATTGGGAAAACAATAAATGCTGTTGTGATAGGTATTTTATATACTGCCATATTTTTCCTCCTTAATTTTTTAATATTATAGCACGTTTAGGTAAAAAAAAATGGGATTTTATTTCCCATTTATTCTTTTTCCACAAGAAATGTTAATAAACACTCTGGATTTCTTCCTTCTACTGCAATATCGTAAATCAAGTCAATAATTGGAATCGATACTTTTTTATCTTTTAATAGTTTATATATAGATTCTAGTGTATAAAAACCTTCTACTGTTGTATTTGATAAATATTCCTTAATTTCTTCTTGTGTACGTTTTTCTCCTAATAATTTTCCAAATCTAAAATTTCTACTTTTTACTGATGTACAGGTTAATAGTAAGTCCCCAAAACCAGCAAATGATAAAACCGTTTTCTTGTCACCATTAAATGCATCTATAATTTCACGCATATCATGAATTGCTTCTGTCAATAACATCGCTGTTGTTGAGTCATTGGCACCAAGACCGGCTAGCATACCAGCAGATAAGGCGATTACATTTTTAATTGAGCCACAAATTTCTGTTCCAATAATATCTTTCGTAGTTCTTAATTTAATATATTGATTAGAAAGAGCCTTTTTTGTCAATCTTTCTGTTTCTTCATTTTCTGTTGCTAAAGTAAGTCCTGCAGGCATCTTGGTTACTAAATCTACAGCGAAAGATGGTCCACTGATTACAGCAAGATTTTCTGTATCTAAATATTTCTCTAATATTTGATGAATAAACAACCCTGTTTCTTGCTCAATCCCTTTTGTTGCTATTACAATATGATTGTCTTTAATGTAAGGTTTCATCTCTATTGCTAAAGAATCAATAAAAGCTGCTGGGATAGCAATCACTAGTAAATCTTTATCTTCAATACACTCCTTAATATTCGTTGTTAACTTTATTTTTTCTGAAATTGAAAAGTTAGGAATTAACTTTTCATTCTTCCTTGTTTTTTCTAATTGTTCCTTTTCTTCTTCAAATTTTGTCCACATAGTAATATCACATTTATTTTCACTCATGATACTACTTAGAGCCATTCCATAGGCTCCACATCCAAATAGTCCTATTTTCATGTTATTCCTTTCTATTTTATGGTTGGTGAATATGAACTTGGCATGATTTGGATAAAAGTATTTCCATCATTTACTTCAATTTCACTTCCATCTTTGTATGTATATATAGTTTTAGCACTTCTTCCGGATTTTGTCCAGTAAATTGGTATAGCATATCCGTTTGTAATATAATAACCTTCCCCTTTTCCAGTGGTATTCAAATCTTGTCTTCCCTCATTATCCAATTGATAATTTCTGACTTTTTCAATAATAATATTTTTATAATATAATTGTTCTCCTGTTTCTTTATCCAAATGAGGAGTGTTATTCATATATCTTAGATATACTTTTCTTTCCTTATTATAGGTATAACTTCTTGTTTGATAATAAGAATATGGTATCGATACAGAATTGGCAGTTAATAAACCATCTCTTGTTACTGGAATTTTTTCTTTTTTACCAGTTTCTGGATTTACTTGAATTGTTGTGGAAATAGGATCGTTTAAATTCACTTCATCCGTTGTATAGTTTAATAATTTCCAATTTGTAGTTGTGGTACTGTAATTTTTTTGCTTAGCATAGGCATATAATTTTTCTGTAGAGGTAAAGACATTATGAGGAGCCGCTATAGAGGTATCTCTCCAGAAAGGTGCATCGTATATACCGTTTATGTTATTTACACCTAATGTTTTTATATCATTTTGTGCATAGGGACTCCATCCATAATGTGCGTAAATAGTATTACTTTCTAATGCATAGTCTAGAAAGTAATGTCTGGAACTACGAACAGGACCAATTAAAGATACATTTCTATCTTTAAATACTGCCATAATTCTAGTAAGTCCACCTTCCACAATAATTTCATAATTGATGTATGATTCTTGAAGTCCAGCATGTCTTCCATTTCCTATGTTATTGTCAATCATTACTGCAATAGGTCTAGCATTACTGTCTTCATCTACAATGGTTAGTTTTTTTTCTTCTTTGATTGTTTCTGGTTTTGGTGTTTGTTTTTTTTGAGGTGGATCTTTGTCAATAAAAAATACCCAGATTAATACAGAAATACTTAACCCTAATATTATTATAAATATTGTTATGGCTATTTCTTTTTTGGAAATTTTTCTCCTTTCTTTTCCCATATATAACTCTCCTTTTTGTTATTATTTTAACATAATTTTAATATTCTGTATTTTCCATATACTTTTTTTACGACAAGTTATGTCAATCGTTTTGACTTTGGTCATTTTATTTACTATAATAATTTTAATAGAGGTGATGCTATGGTTCAAGTAAACCCGGAAAATTTCCCGAAAGAAAATGCAAAATTAACAAAAAATTGGAAAGGTTCTATTTTAGCAGGAACAATCGCTGCTAGTGTTGCTGTTTTTGGAAGTCAGACTTTATTTCATTCTGCCAATCAAAGTACAGAACAACCTAGCGATTTGTTAGCTAATAGTATTATTAGTGTATCTACAGATGATATTAATGATTTAAACTTAATTGTAAACGATAATGATTGTGGTAATGCTTTTTTTGTTGATGTATGTGATTATTTAGAAAAACAAGGTCTTCAATTTATTACGTCTAAACAAAATGATAATTTAAAATATGAAGATGCTACTATTATTACTTTAGATCAACAAATGATGTCTGGTGAAGGTATTACTTTTATTGGGCCTAAACAAGATGGTACTGCTAATCATTCGGAAGCTTTATTAAAAGCGATGCAAGTGACTTTCCATTCTCGCGGATGGGATACGGTTTCCGAAGCGGGGATAGCTGAATATCAAACTTTAGATAATGGAGAAATCAGTTATGTTACAGTTCCTTCTCCTACTGAAGTAGATTCTTTAGATAGCAGTGCTCAGGTTACTGTTGCTATTGGAACAACTCCTGATGGATATACTACACAAAAAATAGCTGAAGATTTGATGCTTTCTCTTGCAAGATATCAAGACTATTTAAAAAATGTTAGTAGTTATGTTCAAATTGATGAAGGCGCTAATAGTCCTCACATGCAAAATGATAATTCTTATTATTTTAATGAACAGATTAATAACGCCAGTTCTTTTAATCCGGATTCTGTTGTTGAAGTTCAAAGAAAACAAGTACATAGTAAATAAGTCCTTCTCAGGGCTTTTTTTATTTGTTATTTTATGATATAATAGCAACCATTAAAAAGAGGGGGTGCTGTTATGAAAATTTTAAAGAAGAAAAATATGTTAGAATTTTTGGGTAGTTTTTTCTATCTTCTTCTTGGTTGCTTATTAGAAATTCTTGTTTTCCATTTTTTGCCTATTAATAATTTTATATTGGAAATATTCTTAATTGCTATTGGTTTTGCTATTCCTTTTTTTCTTATTTATAGTATTTTGAATAAGTTTAATGTTGTTGAAATAAATCCTGTTTTTACATTTTCTTTGTGGCTACGAAATCAACTTTCATATAAATCCTTATTTTTAACTATGTTTTCACAATTTCTAGGAGGACTTACTGCTGGATTTTTACTATTATTAATATTTCCAAAAAACATTTCTAGTCTTGTTATTGGATATGACAATTTTAGTATGTTTCACACACCACTAAATATAATTATTTTAATTGAGTTTTTATTTTCTTTTCTATTTGTTTTTTGCTTTTTAATCTCTAAGGATAAAAAAGAGTTGTTAAAATTGAAGGGATTATTTTTAGGGGGACTATTATTTTTAATTTTGTTCTTTTCTATTCCTTATACAGGTGGGTGTGTAAATCCTAGTCGAAGTATAGTTACTAATATTTTTGTCAACTTTGATTCTTTACGTCAAACATGGATTTATATCTTGACTTCCTTTGCTGGCAGCGTATTTGCAACAACAATTTATCATATTTATTTTCAAGTCAATAATAAAGTATCTTTACAACATTTTTTGTAAAATAAGATGTCTACTTTTTTATTTTTTACACATTTTTTGTTATGTTTTAAATATACTTTCTGTCGAAATATGTATATTTTATATTGAAACTTTATTTTGTATATGATATATTAGTAATGTCTTATCTTTAAGAAGCAAACCTATTAGGGGATTAGTTAAATGGTATAATAATGGTCTCCAAATTACTTGGTTACCATGAAATTACAAATAGCTAGTTCTATATTTTATAAGCTATTAATCTCATACAGGGGATTAGTTAAATGGTATAATAATGGTCTCCAAATTATCTGACGACTATACATAAAACTAATTTTCAATTCGATATTTTATAAGTGATTAATCTCATACAGGGGATTAGTTAAATGGTATAATAATGGTCTCCAAAACCACTGTTGGGAGTTCGATTCTCTCATCCCCTGCCATTT
>CALVRR010000046.1 GCA_944358705.1 uncultured Bacilli bacterium | reverse complement strand
TACTATCATAATGATAAGGAGAAATAAAATGATAGCAATGAGCTTAAGAACTTTTATAATAAAAGTCTTAGTTTTCACTTTTATCAAACCTCCTCTCTATAAAGATTAGAGGTAGACACTCAACAACTGATATTCCCTACAAAAAGTATACTATTGAATGTATTAAAAAACAAGCGAACAGCTATATATTTATTAAAAATATTTTATAGTAAAATTTGTTATACTAATGTTAGAATATTGTTAAAAAATTGTTCACTATCGCAAAAATGTATGATATATTGTTACTGTACTGAGATGAGGGTACGGACTTAATCTTTGGTTCAGTATCTAACCCCTCAAGGCACCATGATGAAAGTAAGAACCCTATGGGGTTCTTTTTTTTGTTAGTAACCATAAAAATAAAGAATAGTTTCTACTTTTTTATATACGTTATAACATATCTGGGACATAAAAAGACAAGAAAGACTAATCATTCTTTCTTGTCTTATTTTTTTCGAAATTAGAAGTATTAGAACTACTTTTAGTAGAGTATTCATCAATGGCGGTATAAATGTCAGCAGCTCTTTTTAGTTGTTCTTGATACTCTTTGCACATAACACTATCAGGAGAATGTTCTAATTCATAACTCAAATCATTCCTACATAAATAATCCACTTTGTTTACGGTGTCTACTAGTGCTTCATAATTATCTTCTCCTATAGATTGAGTAAGAATCGAAGGATCTGCATTTATTTTCGCAGCAATAACTTCTTCTCTAAATTTTTCCACCAATGGAAAAAGAAGTTTTTTGGTAAATAAATGGGTATTAAAATTTTGAAAATCCAATTGTACAATCTCCCTTGGCTCAAGCATATAAATATCATTTTTATGTAAATATTCTAACGCTTCTATAACAAAAATATCATTTAAAGCTTCATTAAATTTCTCGTAAGTTCGAAACCTTTTATCATAAGGATTACGCCAAAAATCGTCATCAAAAGTATAGTGTGGTTCTAGACCGCAACCATTTTCTCTTTTATCTATCACATGTTCTGCTTCATGAAGAAGGGAAAAATCTAAAACACCAGCAAAATCTCTTCGGATAGCGTAGCACAAAAAAGGAAAAACTTCTCTATTTTCATCGGTCAAAAAAGTACCAGTAACACAGACAACTTTATTCTTAATAATAAGCTGTATCTCATTAAGAAGACTAGGAAAATGATAGAATTTCATAGCAATTTTCTGATAATCAGAACGATTAGAAAGATACTCTAAAAATGCTTCTTCCTCTTTCTTTTTTCTACATCTCTCAATAAAGGAAATCGCATTCTGACTAGGAATATACTGTTGTATTTTTTCTTCTTCTAAAAAATCTAAATAAGAAGCTACTTTTTCATTTGTATCACAATAAAATAAATTACCAAAAGGTAAAAGAATATCCAATTGATTAAAATAGTTTCTTTGATCATACTTTATGAAGCCAAATTCTTCTAATGCATTACCATTAGGATCACGAAGCTTATTCATATTCGTTTTTGAAAAACTTTCAATAATAGTAGGGAAGTCAATACTTAAATTACCAAGAACTATCTTTTCTTGTTCTAGAAAATTTTTATCACAAATATGATTTCTTACTGCATCTGGTAAAAGAGGATAAATAGTAAAAAACAACTCATGCTTATTTTCTTCATAAATACGATTTTTTCTCTTCTTCTCCTTATCGATAAATTCTAGATAAGGAGATAAACTTTTTTCCCATTCATAATATTCTTCTAACAAGTCGTTATAAATATTTCGATATTTCTCAATCTTTTCATAAATTTCTTGGTATTCATCACTTTCCATAAAAGAAGTTAACTGATCTATGGATATTTGTTTTCCTTTTTCTTGTAAAAGATAATTAATTACCTTTAATCGATTTACTTGCAATCTATTTTCATGTTCTTGATTATTCTCATCAAATGCACATAAAGGAGACCAAATATTACGATATTCTGAAAAGGGATCAATAGAAATAGTACTATTTAAAACTTCTTCTGTATCACTATCAAAATCATGACTATAATTACTTCTATCATAACAAGAAGAAACTCCAATCGCATCTAGAAAACGTAAAGATAGCTCCTTTCCTTTACAATTTCTTAAATAGTAAACATAAGATTCCATACCATCAATATCAAAATATGAAATAAAATATGTATTATTTATTTTTTTGCTAATAATATCTCGATATTTTTCTCCATAAACAAAAGTAAAAGCATCGATAATAGGAGTTCTAATACTTTGAAAATCAATATCTAGTAAATTCACTTAAACCCCTCCAATATATAGGCTTTATAATATTATAAAAACGACCAAAATACAAGAAAAACTATAAAATAAATAAAATATAAGAAATAAAAAAAAGACCCCCAAGGTCTTAACTATCAAAACAAATTAAACTACTGTTTTATCTCTTTGAATACTAGTTATTTTTCTTCGATCAAATTGATAATAGTTATAATCTTCCGTAGTATAAGGGATATCTGGTTCTTGCTTATAATATTTTATATTCATACCTCGAATAGGAATTTGAAATTCACAAGCAACATCTACTTCAAAAGGGGTAGGTTTATCTCTAGTGATTAAAATATAACTTGGCTTCATTACTTCATTGGTATTTCCCATATTGACAGTTACTTCTGTATGACCTTGAGTACCTGCAATAAACTTATCAACGGAATGGTAGTTACTTTTTGCCACTTTTCTATGTCTTCGGAATCGTTCTTCATTTCCATCGGTTCTCCCATCTCCAAAAGTTGCAGAGGTAATTCTTCTTCCGTTTAAATCATCATAACCAAAGGTGATTCTGTTATCTCCTCCAAATAAGGAAGTTAATTTTGTTTCATTAACCAAGGAGCAACTTCTTCTTCCATTCTTAATCTCACTATTTCTACCAGAATAATAAATTTTTCGAAACTCCGTTGCATCTTCAGAAGAACAAGGAATAGTACTTACAAGCATAGTAACATTTCTTTGTAAGTCTGTTTGATTTTCTATATTATAAAATTTAACTGGCATCCCAGAAGAAGATAGTAAGATCTGAGGTTCTATATTACTAGTAACATCTCTATGGATACTTTCTGAAACCAAATCTTTAAATCGTTGTTGACACATGAAATAGCATTTAGAAAGTATTTCATAATTTACTGTATTTGCTTTTAAAACGGACATATCCATATTAGACTCTTTACTATCACTACTTAAATAATCCTCGATATTACATAGCATATTATAGATATCTCCTAAATATTCTCTCCTAAAAACAACATCATCATTTGCAAAATCAATAATAGTTCGAATATCCAAAAGAGTATTCTCCGAAATATCATGAAAATAGAAATCACAATAAGCATTTTTTACATCATGACTTTCATACTCTTGATAATTAGTAATAATCTGTTGCAACATCTGTTCTCTTTTTTCTATTAATTCTCTTGGTAAATTTAATTCTTCTACCATTTCATAAAAAAATGGAGCATTAATTCTATCAACCGCAATTTCTGCTACTTTTTCATTCTTTAATAATTCTGTTAATAAAGAATCGTTTTTATTCTCATATAAATCTTTAATTAAATATAAAATCTCATCTTCTGAAACATCACGAATTACATTATTAACAAAAGATAATTTATCTTCTTCTTTCATACAACCAGTAATTTTTGAAAACCAAAAAGGTCGATTATCCTTATCATGTAATTCTAAATATAACTGGTAAAAAAATGGCTCTTCTAATTCTCTTGGCATATTTTGTAATAGGAAATCAACACCTTTAACACCTTTAATTACCATAAATTTTAATAAGTAGTTCTGTATATCACTAATACCATTATCAAAATTTTTAAAGATTTCTTGAAAGTCAAAGTATGAAAGCAATTCTTCTTGACCATTAATAATTTTAAAAGCATTTTCAAACAATAATTTTGAAAAATCATAATCAAAGAATTCTTTTGTTTCCTTAGAATCCCATGTTTTTCCATTATATTTATAACTCGTATATTGAATCATATTTAATTTTTCTTGAATATCCATAAGTTATCACCTCAAATATAACTATATTATATCATTAATTAATGAAATATAAGAAAGAAATTAACAACCTAAGGTGACCGAATTTTATCTAATAATAAGGAACTAAAAAAATATAATATGAATTGATTATATTCAATAAATTAGAATGTCCTAAGTAAAAGTAATGTAAAATATTCCCAGCAACCTTGCATCTACTTCAAATATTGATTACACTATTATTAGAGTAGGAAGAATGAGGTGAAAGGTATGGGATTATTAATAGATGTTACACCATATTTAAAAACAATACCAGGTATGACCGATGAAGAAATTTCAAATATAAAAACCAGACAACAATTAGCACAAATCATACAAAAAAATAACTTAACTGATAAAATTCCACTAAGTATTCAGTTAAAAAACAACTTCATATTTTTAAAAAATGTGTCAAAAAATGCTAGAAAATATGGAGCCTATAGTAAAGGATATATAACCTTAAAAGGATTAATTCAAAATACACATGGCATAAACTGGACATACAATAACAATAGTAATATGGAAGAAATTATCACGAACTTAGCAATAAACTCAGATGCTTCTACAAACATAGAAGAGTTAAATATCAAAGAAGTTGCCATAAATAATCTTTATAGAACAGAGGTTGCTTACGATAATTTAATAGAGGATTTTAAAAGCGGAAAATTAGAAGATGATGCCTTTTTCCATTTATTAGAAGAAAGTCTAAAAAAATATTATGACGAAAACAACGAATTAGAGTCTATGGTAGAAACAATGAAGTACTGCTATAGGAATTATGATAAAGATGAGGCATTATTTAACATGGCTTGTTTATCGGTTTTAGTGACCATATTTGATATGAGTGTAGAACTAGGACCAGCGAGTTTTTATCATGAAGGAGATTGGGATTGCAATATTGTCATTGAAAATGATTCCAAAAGAAAGTCAAAAACACATTGCCATGAACTAGGTCATGCCATTTATTCCAAATTAAGGAATAGAAAAACTCCAACAGCCATGAAAAGACTAATAGAGGAATTATCTGAAAAAAATATAGATAAAGTGGAAGAATTTATAAAAAATATAGAGAAATATTATGACTATAATTTGGATATTTATCATCAAAAAATAGGAGAATGGAGAGAAAAATATAAAGAATCTTGCTATAGCAAATTTGAAAATTGTGATAGAAATAATTATTCTGCATTCTTAGAAGAAGTAAGAAAATTATGTAAAAGTGAAGAAATATATCAGGATTTACTGCATGATTTAGATTTCTTTCTACCAGAAGAAGAATATCATTCATTAGACGAAAAGGAGTACAAAAGTAGACTAGATAATATATTTGATAGATTGTTTGACCACAATAGTTCTATGGAATTAGATAGAGATATAACAATGAAATTAGATGCCATAGTAGGACTTGCAGAAGATTTATTATCCGGAATATATGTAGACAATTATACCAGTGATGGGTTTGCTCTAAATTATGGAAGATTTCATGTCAGTGACTACTATTATGACATGGACTTCGAAATAAGATATGAAGACAAAGTCTTTAGTGAACTGTTTGCTAACTATAACGCACTAAGAATGACAAACCAAAAAATTCCATTAGAATTAG
Source organism: uncultured Bacilli bacterium (assembly GCA_944358705.1). Taxonomy (GTDB): domain Bacteria; phylum Bacillota_I; class Bacilli_A; order RF39; family UBA660; genus Faecimonas. The sequence goes on along the minus strand of CALVRR010000046.1, from coordinate 1,898 downwards.
TACAACTATTAGGAGAGGAATTGTTTCAAAATTTAATTTCTGTCTATGAAGGTATTCCACAAGAAAAAGTAGAACTAGAAAAGTATGTAGCAACTTCTCCAATAATAACAAAAGAAATTACAGAATATCAACATCAAGATTCGAAACCGAATAGATATTATATTAAATATTCTGAAGAATCAAGAGATTCTTTAAGATTAGGTAAAATACCTATGATGGATGCCCTATGTACAGAAGAAATAAAAAAATATGGAAAAAAAGAAGGAACAAACAGATTTATTAATAGTCTATTAAATTATTACGAAAGAAATTGTGATAATATGGATACCAAGACTCTTGAAACTTATGCTAGTCACAGTGATGGAGAGATTATTAATTTAATAAATCAAAGAATTAATGCCGAAGATATGAATGGTGAACCAGTTTTTACAGAAGAAGAAAAAAGAAAGTTAGAAAAAAGAAGAGATGAAGTCCTATCTGATACATTAAGAATGTTAAAAGAGGAAGATTTATTAGAAAATCTAAACTTTCCAACGGCTTATCTAGAGCCAGGACAATCTCCAACCTATGATGATAAATTATATGAAGTAGACGAAGGATATCTAGATTATAACAATCCCAATATATCAAGAATAGAATATTATAAAAAATATATTGATCGACTTAATATAGAATATTATGCGAATATAACGTTAGAAGATGATAGTATGGTTACCGAAATATCAAATCATATGTACGATTTGTTTGATGATGATCAATACGATATTACAAAAATCAAAAAAGTTTTCATCACCAAAGATGAAAAAAGAGAACAGGAAACCGAAGAAGAAAGAAAAGAAGGAACGTTAGTCTTTCAATATGATGAATCTCCAATTGAAATTACCCGAAGATTAGAAGAACAATGCAAAAAAGAATCTCGAACAAAATAGTAAAAAAAACAGAAATTCCTATATTAAGAAAAAAAGGTGTGAATTATGAAAAATTTAGATAAAAAAATAATTGTTTTTAGTATCATAGCATTTCTATTTTTATTAGGATTTTTAACAGTATCTATCTTAGAAGTAATAGAAACCAATATATTAAAATCTCTATTATTCTTTATTGCTCAAATAATCCTTTATATAATATTTTTTATATTTACGATAATTACCATAATATTTGTGATAAAAAACTATAAAAAAAATTCTACCAATATTAAGACAAAAAAATTATTAATTGTTTTATTTACTGTCTATAGTATCTCTATTATCTTAGCATTTCTATTTCCTAATATTGCAAGAACAGTAAACAAACAAATAATAGAAATATCCATAGCATCCCCTGCAAAAAAAGTAATAAACAAAACCATATCTTCCGATAAAAATATATATTTTATTGATGATATAAAAAAGATAAGTACACAGTATAAAGACAGCTCTTATATAAAATATTTTAATAAAAAACCTTACTTTTGCTTAGAGGAAAAGGATTATATAATATATGGTACCCTAGATAATTATAAAGTAAAAAAGAAGGAAGTATGTGAATTTATTCTCTACGAAGAAGAAGCAGAAACTTATATAAAAAAATATTATAAAGAAAAATATCCACAGTTAAATACAAATGACATGGTAGTAGAGAAAGAATGCAGTACAAATGGAGTTACTATGAAGTGTAAAAATGAGTTTCATATTACCATAAACACATACTATGGAGAAATAAAGACAAAATTAGAAATAAAAGATAATAAAATAGAAATAACAGACAATATCGAAGAAATATATGAAAACATAAAAGATATCCAAAAAAGAAAATAGTTAGGGTTACCTAGCTATTTTAAGTTGCTTTGAAAAGTGCACAATGTTATAATATGGCACAAAGGAAGGAAAAAGGATGACAGTAAAATTATTAAAATTACT
>CALVRR010000045.1 GCA_944358705.1 uncultured Bacilli bacterium | reverse complement strand
TCCTGTTGTTTCATTGAAAAAGTATTTCTTCCCATCGATTTCTTGTAATCCTGTTACTACGGCTCCATCTTCATCTTGATACCATGTGTTTCCATAGGCTTTTTTCCAGCCGCTACTAACGGATCCATCAACTCCACTGAAATAATAAAGAATACCATCGAATGTTTTGAATCCTGTTTCCATATATCCTGTTGTTTCATTGAAAAAGTATTTCTTTCCATCAATTTCTTGTAGTCCTTTTACTACCGCTCCATCTTCATCTTGATACCATGTGTTTCCATAGGCTTTTTTCCAGCCACTACTTGCATAGCCATCTACGGAACTAAAGAAGTATAATATGTCACCAACTTCTTTAAAGCCACTTTCACGATATCCTGTTTTCTCATTAAAGTAGTATTTCTTCCCTTCAATTTCTTGATATCCTTTTAAAACTTTTCCACTTTCATCTTGATACCACGTATTTCCATAAGCTTTTTTCCAGCCACTACTTGCATAGCCATCTACGGAACTAAAGAAGTATAATATGTCACCAACTTCTTTAAAGCCACTTTCGCGGTATCCAGTTTTCTCATTAAAGTAGTATTTCTTTCCTTCGATTTCTTGATATCCTTTTAAAACTTTTCCACTTTCATCTTGATACCACGTATTTCCATAAGCTTTTTTCCAACCACTGCTTGCTGTATAATCTTTCGAACTGAAGAAATATAATTCTCCGTTTACTTCTTTAAAACCTGTTATTTTTTTCCCATTCTCATAATAATATAGTTTTCCATTTTCTGTTACTAGTCCATTTTTTATGTTTTGAAATGTTTCGTTCTTATCGGAATCTAATTCTAACGCAGAAACATTTGAAACAGCAAAAACCATTATTACTAATATAAACACTATTTTAATCGCTATCTTTTTCATACTACTACCTCCTATTATGTTAATTGTAACAAAATTTAAGTTAAATTTAAACTTTTTTTTGATTCCTAACCTAATTATTTTCTTTCGAATCAAACTACACTAGTATCTTGTCTTGATTTTATAAGAAAAGAATAACTTGATTAGTTATTCTTGTTTCTCATTAATAATTTATAAAATAATACAAATGCTGCTGGTATAGATAAAATGAAGAATTTTAAGAAATAAGCAAAATTATACAATACCTTATATAGACATCGTAAAGCATTAGCAATGGTTAAGGCTTCTTGTTTTGCATGTGCTCTATTTAATACTTTTGATATTCTTCTTTTGAAATAATATAATCTTCCTTTTTTTCTTGGTTTTTTCTCTGGATCATAATAAATACCGAATTTTGTTTCTAAATAGTTCTTTACAGTAAAGAAGTAATCGATAAATATACTTTCTATTGCTAGATTATATTCCATATAACTATTGATTGGATGAGATGGTTTCTTTTCTTTTTCTTTCTTAATACTATCCGTGAATATTTTATCAAATTTCTTAGCCATAGCATTTAAAGTAAAACCATTTATTATTTTCTTACGACAATTTTCTTTTATTTCTTCTAAGTTGGCAATTACTCTTTCTGTTTCTTTAACATAATTATTTATTTCTTCTTCGTATTCTTCTTCGGTTGCATCTTTATGATAATGAACAATTGCGCCTACAGTATCATCAATTAATTCTGTTTGTCCTCCAACATCTGTTGATACTACTGGTACTCCCATAGCTAAGGACTCATAAGATGTTAGGGCCAACCCTTCTAATGATGAACAGTTTAGAGTCATATCACTTAGAGTATAAATCTCTACAGTTTTGTCACTAGAAACCATTCCTAACATAGCAAAATTTTCATTAATTTGACTACTAACGGCATTATATAAATAACCATCCCCTGCGATGACAAAGAATAAGTTAGGATTGTTTTGTAATAATCTTTTTCCAATTTCTACAAACATTTCTGGACGTTTTTCACCAGATAATCTAGCAATGAAAGAAATGACTGTTTTGTCTTGTGGAATATGATATTTTTCTCTCATTTCTTTTTTATTATATTTTTCAGGATTATATTTTTCTTCATTTGTTCCAATATAAATCGTTTCTACATTTGTTCTATGATAATCTTTTATTAATTGATTTTTTGTAAAGTTATTACAACAATATGTTTTGGTTAAGTAGGCATCTACATCCATAGAACATCTTCCAAATCCTTGTCTTGGATCTCTTAAATCAACCGAATGAATATAATCAATAAATGGAACTAGTGGATATTTTCTTTTTAAATATGGAACCATATAATATCCGTATGGTGTATTACTTACAAATACTAAATCGATATTTCTTGACTCCATAATATAATCCGCAAAATTAATATAGTCACTTCTTTCTAGGAAAGTTGACATGTCATATACGGCACTACATACTTCTTCAAATAATTGTCTCACTGGATTTTCGCTTGGTGTAGTCATTAAAAGAGTTACTTCATACTTTTCTTTATCTAGTCTTTTTATTAAATCTAAATTAAAGAAGTCTGCTCCTCCTGTTACGGTCCATGGAACGATAAATAAAAGATTTGTCTTTTTGTCCTTTTTATATTTTGGTAGTACCATTTCTGGATGGGCTTTTACTGTATCATATTTTTTACCTTCTCTAGGAAACTGAATGATTTCAACATCTTCTGTAATTTTACTAGCAGTTTCATTAACATAACGCATAGCATTTTCACGATTTTTGTTTGCTTTTTGAAATTCTCCTGTATTGTTAAATCGATACCAAAAGATTGGAGCATTTACTCTAATAGGAGTTTTTCCCTTAGCTAATAATTTTAACCATAGATTCCAGTCCTCATACATTGCTTTTTCTTTTATTCCAAAGCCACCAACTTCTTTTAAATCTGTTTTCTTTACCATGGAGCTAGTACAAATTAAATTTTCTTCTTTTTCATCTTCTACTGTTAAATACTTTTCCCATAAGAATTCTTTTCCTTCAAAATTTACCATTGTAGTATAGGCAAAAGAAGCTTCTGGATGCGTTTCTAATGTCCAATATAGACATTCTAACATTGTTTTATCAGGAAGATCATCACAATCTAGAAAGTGAATATATTTAGTATCTTTACTAGATTTTTCTATTCCATAGTCTCTAGCAACTGCTGGTCCTTCATTTTTTTTATGAAACACTTTGATTCTTTTATCTAGTTTTTCTACTTCTGCTAATTTCTTTAATGATTCTTCGTCCTTAGAGCCATCGTCCACAATAACCCATTCGAAATAAGGATATGTTTGGCTTAATACCGCATTTACTGTTTCCATTAATGTTTTTCCACCATTATAAAATGGAGTAACAATACTTATGGTAGGTTTTTCTTTATTCTCTATTTCCCCTATTATTTCTATCTTTTGCCCAGGCTTTTTACTGTAGTCGTACTTCATTTACTTCACCTCATCCTTTTTTCTGTAATTTTTTATTCTTTGCAAAAACGATTTGTTTAGTTTCGCATTTAGTTGATTTATTTCTTGATATAAAGACTGGTTTTCTTCCCATAGCTTTTTACTAATTTGTTGTTCTTCTATTAATTTTTTTGTAAAATATTCTAATCCGGAGAATAAGGGTTCTATTTCTTCTTTTAAATTATACTTTAAATTTTCATCTAAAATATTTATCTTAATATTATGATTTTTATTAATATATTTTTGATTTTCATTGATAATCTCTTCTATTTGTTTTTTTGTTAATGAATGGATAACATCTAATAAGTTTTCATTATTTTTCATTTTATGTCCTGAAAAGTTATCATGACTTAACTCTTTAATATTATTTTTCGTTACTAAGTCTAAGTTACCTTCATAACTTGAAAGTATTGTTATTCTATTTAGCGCTAACGCTTCTAATACACAGCGGTCTGCAGCAATAATAATTCCATAATCTTTCATAAAATTGAATACATCTGTTGTTTTTCCATAAAATTCAACATTTTCTGGATACTTTTCTTTCAATTCTTCTAGTTTTTGTCCATCCCCTACTACGGTAATTTTTATGTTTTTATTTCGTTCTTTATATTTTAGAGCAAAGTTAATTCCAGATATTATCATCTTTTCTTTTTCTGCACAAATTCTACCAATAATTAATATTTTATTTTTATCTCTTTTATTTGATTGATATTTATTCATCTCTTCTAAATCTAGGCTGTTTTTTAAGTAATAGTATTTACCTCTATCTTTTATATCAAATCTTTCTTTATTTATCTTTTCTTCTTCTTTTCTTATTGTTACAATCTTTTCGGCATTTTTAAAGGCGATAGGAAATATAAAGTTAAATATTGGATATGTCTTTTCAAACCATTCATAAGTAGTTGGAACACTTGAATGAATATATATAACATAAGGAATCTTTTTTATCATTGCCCAGGGTAATATATGTAACAAGCATGGATACTGATGGATATGTATTTCTGTTATTTTATTTTCCTCAATTATATTTTCTATTTCTTTCGACAGTATTAGCTCATTTGTTAGGGTAAAATCATATTCATATAGTTTAAATCCTTCTTTTTTTAATATTTCACTATAGCAACCACTCTTTGCGATTAGTGTAACTTCATAACCTCTTCTTTTATATTCTCTTGCTTGTGTTATTACTGCAGTTTCTACTCCACCGATATCTAGTCTTTCTAGACATATTAGAATTCTTTTTTTCATTTTCTTTTCCTCTTTATTATTTTATTTATGGCATTTGCCATTTTATCTGTTACTTTCCAACGTTTACTTCCTTTGATAGCATTTAATTCGTCAATCAGTACTTTACTATTGTTTTGGTCCTTTTTTAACATTTCAATTTTTTGTTCTAATTCTTCTATTATTACTTGATCTTTATCACATTGATAAATTAATTCTAGGCTGTTTTTTTCTATATCGTCTATTACAGTATACCTACGTAATGGTTTGGTTGGACTCTTTGTATAAGCAGGATTACATTTTTTGATATTTTCTTCTTCTGAAATTTTAATTGTAATTTTTTCCTCTTTTACAATAGATTCTAATAGTTCTTTTCCTTTTTTACTTTTAATGATAATCGTTGATACACCATTATCATCAAACATTTCTTTGTCTACTTCACCAATTCCCCAGTAATCTCCTAATATAATATCACTTGCATTATTTTCTTCTTTTAGTTTACAGTGATAACAAGATTCGCGTAAAATTGAATTTTGATTAAATAAACCCATGAGTGCACTTTCATTAAATGGAATTATTTCTTCTTCTCCATTTTTATATTTGCATTTTATACTTGCCTTACTCCACCCATTTTCTTTTGTTCTATATATAAATTCTTGCATTTTTACATCTTTTTGTTGTTCTTTTTCTTTTATATATTTATTTAAAACAACTTCACTTAATACTCCATGACATATTACAGATATTGTGATTAGATTTTTATGGTCTTTTGCTAATTTATTTATGGCTGCTACTTGACAAGGGGTACCACTAAATAACACTTTCTTATTTTCTTTTAAATCTTTTTCGATTAATGGAAGTACTTCTTCTAGGTTACTTTGAATATATTTGGATCCTCTAATTTTATATAAATCCTCTTTCCTATCTATTCTTATATGTTTTACTTTAAAATTATTTTCCCAGGCTCCATATACTATACCTCCATTTTTTAGGATATAGTCGGCAAAAAGACTAAAAACTCCGCCTGAGGTTGATTGTTTTTGAATTTCAGAATCTTTATTTTTTGCGGCATAACAAATCGGAGTGAAGTCCGTTTTCTTTTTTTCATTTAATACAGGACATGTTTTTCTACACAAATCGCAATGAATACATTTTTTTAAATCAATTTGAGGAATTTTAAAACCATCTTTGTCTGTTTTCCATACAATAGCATCCTTAGGACATATCTTTTTACATAATCCACAACCAACACATTTTTCTGTTTTGCAAATTTCTCTTTCTGTTTGATTATTTAATTTATCTATCATTTGTTTATATAATGTAGAGGCTTCTTTTTTATAAGTTTTCATTTTCTTATCTAAAATATCTTTTATTTCTTCTTTCTTTTTTCTTTTTTCTAGATAAAGGAAATGATTAATTAAATTATCCTCTACTAGATTTTCTTTTGGTAGTACATAGTTTTTGTAAGTTCCAAAAATATCTTTGGCAATTCCTTTGGATTTTACACTATAACCAATTACTAGGGTTGGAATATTGCTAGAATAACCTGCGATAGACGCATGAGTTCTTGCGGCAATTAAAAATTCTAATTGAGAAATGATGTATTTAAGTTCTTGGCAATTATAATTTTCTTTTTCTAAATATATTCTGTCTTCTTCTGAGTAATGTTCTTTTATTTTTGATAAAATGGTTAAATCACTTGCTTCTTCTACCGTAACGTGAGAAATTAGTAAAATCTGGTAGTCTGTTTTTTCTAAGATATAATCAATAAAGTTATAGACTGCTTCTTGATTTTCTTCTGTTTTTATAGTTAAAGGGCTTAAATTTAATCCAATTATTTTTTTGTTTTTATACCATGGATTTAAATTTATCTTTTTTGGTTTTAAGGAAAAAGCTGGGTCTGGTGTTAATAGTAATTTAGTTTCTGAAATATATTTTTTTATAGCATTATAACTTATAGATTCTCTTAACATTAATAGGTCGTATTTTTCTAAATCATGAATTAAATCTAAATCTTTAATTTCTTCAAATAAAGAAGCTCCCCACAATACTGTTTTCTTACCTAACTCTTTTGCTTTCGTGTTGATGGCATACATCCATTCATTTACTCCATAGCAGTAGTTATCTCCACCAATATGAATGGCTAAATCTGTTTTCTCTAATTCTTTTATGACATCTCTTTCATAGAATAGTTCATAGTTATTATAATCAAATGGTTGCTGTTTTATTTTTTCATACTCTTCTTTTTCTTGTTTTGTAAATTCCTCTTCTTTGTTTTTATAATGATTTACTGTTTTCTTTATTCTGTCTTTGTACATGTTTTTATCTTCTTTATAATTAAATGTTGCTACTGATAGTTCTACTTTTGGATCTATCTGGTAGATAGAAGAATTTACTAGGGCCTCACATCCTCTATTTTTTAATGATCCTATTCCATATATTAAAATCTTTTTCATATCCTCACTCCTGTATTAGTTTTAGTTGATATCTATACAATTTCATTATAACAAATATCAAAATTTAATACAATGCAACAAAAAAGCTGTTTTAAACAGCTTATCCTAATGCATAAAATGCATATCCACCTCTTAAATCATAAGGATTGGAACTTTTTTGTTGCCATATTTCTCTTATACTAATCTTTCCATTGTTGTTACTATTATACGGATCCATTGCGTATGTGTATTTGTTCTCATTTTTATATAACACAATGGCATGCGTTAGTCCTGGCTTGGTGAACTTTCCAGGTCCCACATTTGCAAAAACTATTTTCCCTTCACTTAGTGCCTCTATGATATCTTCTTCCTTTGATAATCCTTTCCACTTTACACCAAAATGATTGGCAGCATATCGTATGGCAAGACCACTTGCTCCAGCGATTGGTCTATTAAATTCCGTTGTGTTCTTATATAAATATGATGCTACATCTGTTGGTAGAACTTTTCTACCTAAAATTCTCTCAAAAGCCATAGCTAGAGCGGTAGGAGCGCATCCAGATGATTTCATATTAAATCTTCCGTAATAAGTATTCGTCCATTTTTTATCTCTTTGACTATAATATTTGGGAATATATTGCGTTTTTATAACATAACCGAAATCATCATAATATACTTCGTTTCCTTTCACGTTATATTTTCCGGTCCTTACTTCTCCTGTTTCCTCATTAAAATAGTAAAGTTTTCCATTTATTTCTTTCTCTCCAGTTTCTCGATAACCAGTCTCCTCATTAAGTAAGTATTTTTTTCCATCAATTTCTTGTAATCCTTTTAGCACTGCTCCTGTTTCATCTTGATACCAAGTATTTCCATAGGCTTTTTTCCAGCCACTACTTGCAGAACCATCTATGGAACTAAAGAAATATAGTACTCCATCCAGTTCTTTAAAACCACTTTCGCGGTAACCTGTTTTCTCATTAAAATAATATTTCTTTCCGTCAATTTCTTGTAATCCTTTTAGTACTGCTCCTGTTTCGTCTTGATACCAAGTATTTCCATAGGCTTTTTTCCAGCCACTACTTGCAGAACCATCTATGGAACTAAAGAAATATAG
>CALVRR010000044.1 GCA_944358705.1 uncultured Bacilli bacterium | reverse complement strand
ATTAATTAAAGAAGAACAGAAAAAATATATAAAAAGAAGAGAACTTAGTACATTAGACATTGATTAATGAAAAAAGGGGAAGAAATATGAAAAACAATTATCCAATTAAATATGCAGCGATGCCTATCATGGGTTATGTTGCATGGCAAAGAGAAGGAGCAATCTTATACATTGCCTCAAAATGTTTTCAAATAAAAGAAACGACAGAGTACTTTAGAAATGGTGACACAGAAACAAGCTATTCCGTACTATTTCCATATAAAAAAGTAGTAGATAACAACACTTCTATGACATGGGAAAGAATAGAACCGTCATTAGAAAATGAACAAGAAATAATAACCGTAAGAAACGTATATAACACGATTGAAGAAGCAGAGCAAGAAGCGGAAAGAAACAATAAAATATTATTAGAACAAAAACTAAGAAATATCTATACAACCGTAGAAAATTTTCAACAGGAACGAAAAAAAGTAGAAAAAAAGCATCAACAACAAATAGATTTTTTTAAAAACTTAGAACAAGAAATCGAAGAAAAAACAAAAGATTTAACGATAGGCCTTCCACCAAAGTTACAAAATGTTATTGTCATAGATAATAGTGGAATAAAGGAATACGAATTATCATTATATGAATATTCTTGGCTTGTAGATAGAAAACCTTTTACTGTTTTTCATATATCGGAAGAATCTTATCAAAATTTAAGTAAAAAAATAGCCGAATATAAAGAAATAGAAGCAGAAGATATCATAGAAAAAGAACCTATTTTAATATACGATTCAGAAAAGAAATTAATGCAGCTAAGAAATCCTAATGGAGAAGGAAACGAAGGATTCCTATATCTAAGATCTCACAGAGGTCAAAAATATATGTATTATGAGGAAAATCAAGAACTAACCCTAGAGGATGTAGCATCTCATCCAGATGAAAAAAAGATATTTACCATGGAAACCTATGAAGATATTGTAGCCTCTTACCTTCCATATTTTATTTTCCCAGAAAAAAAATCTACTGAGGCGAAAAAAATATATTGCAAAACATTGGTTAATCCTGATATTACTTTGGCAAAGCCAAAGAAAAAAGGAGAATAAACATGAAAGAAATTGAATACATCCAAAAACATAGAGAACAATCTGTAAATAATTGTGCCAAAGTTTTAAATAAATCATCAGAAATGATGGCATTACTTAACGTATTTGGAAGACTAGATAGTGAATATTATACAGGACTTCTTATAAATATGTGTAATATGAATGAAAGATTTTTAGAAACAGGGGATTCTTCAACCATCGATTATTTATATGACATCTATAGGGCAGCCAAAGAAAACTCTTCTTTAGAAAATGCCTACAAAATATTAAAAACAGAAATGGTAGAAAATCTTCCAGCTTACCAAATAGAAGAATCAAAAATGAGACGAAAACGTTATCATTTAAGAAATCTTGTAAATCATTATTCTAAAAATGGATAAGAGGTAATTATGTTAGTAGAAAAGTACAATGCTCTAAATCAAGAAAGAGCAGATGAGAGATTAAAAAGATATTTCAAAACAAAAACATTAGAACGCTTAAAAGGAAAAGGTATGTTCTGTGGAATGGATTATACAGGTATCAAAAGGATAAGACCAATAGAATATTATTCTAGATACGACCATTCAAAAAATGTAGCCAATACTGCATCCAAACTATCGGAAGAACTAAAAGTAGCTTTAACCGGAGCTTTCCATGATGTAGGTACCTTATCTTTTGCTCATGTAAACTCTTTTAAAAAGAAAGACGCAACTGCCCAAGCATCCGATGAATTAAAAGTAGAGTCTGTTCTAAAACAAGATGAAGAACTTTTAGAATATTTACACGAAGATAAAATAGAATTAGAAGACGTAATACATCCAGAAAAATATCCTCTAATAGATAAAGACCTTCCAACCCTTTGTCTAGATAGAGCAGATGGGATATTAGCCACTTGTCTTTTCTGGGCGCATACACACTCCATAGAAGAAATTGAGGCTTTATATAATATGCTTGCATATTTTGATAATTTAGATGGCATGGTTGTAGATAACTTCAATCATCGTTTGAAAGACTTTACTGGAGAAATGGCCTTAGTAGAACACCCTAATGCAGAATTTGAAGACTTTTTTAAAGCAATTAATATTTATAGTAAATTACAATTAACAAAAGAAGACCGTTACTTTATGGAACTTCTTGGACTAGCTCTAAACTATTATGAAGATATAGGAATCATCCAAGAAGAAGATTTATTCCATCTAAGTGAACAAGAAATTATAGATAAAATATTCGATAGTAAAGAAAAAAGTGTTTTAGAGGACATTTTATCTCTAGAAGAAGTTCATTATAGTAAACCAGAAGATAAAGGTATTGTAGTCGTTACCAAACCAAAAATCAGACAATCCAATCCTCTATGTTTTAATCAAATGTCCTTATGCGAAATCAATGATATTTCTGGAGAATTTTATCAAGAATTAAATCCACTATTTAAAGATATCTGTCTAACTAGTAAACCAATCACGGGAGATTTAAGTAAGGATACCGTAAAGAAATTATCCAAATATCAAAAAAGGAAATAAAAAACTAAGTAAAAATCTTTTTTGACACTATTAGACAAATCTAAAAAAATCATAGGAAAACGCTAATGAAAGAGTGTTATAATGAACGAGCAGGGTGATCTATATGAAAGAAAATATAAAAAGCTTAGGAATTATTGCACTAGGAAATTTATTACTGACAAGTGCTTATGCATTTTTAACCGTACCAAACAACATTATAAACGGCGGAGTAACGAGTACTTCTCTTTTATTAAAGATTTCTTTTATCGTTCTTTATTTAGTAGTGTTTGTTATATTGTGTTTTTTAACTTCTTCCACTTTACTGGAATTTCTTTTTCCTTCCATCCAATAATAATTGTATTATTTGCTGGTATTTTTGTAGGAGTAGGACATTATTTATGTTTAAGAGAAGACTCCTCTACAGTAGGCTATGATGTATTTGCCCTTTACATTCATAAAAAAATAATAAATGGGATACAGCTATCGTCTTACGTATCATAGGTATTATTGTATTAATTGTAGGAGTCGCAACATTCGGAATATTATCGGTAATTTACGGTATTCTTTTTACCATAATTCAAACTCAGGTCATTTATCTTTTAAATAAAAGTCACAAAGTAAATGCCAAAATTTTAAAACCAACGCACTAAAACTAGACAAAAGAATCTTTTTATGATATAATATGCCCAAGTAAAAAGGGGGAATATTATGAAAACAATCCAAAAAAAAATATTTTTAACAGATAAAAAAAGTGGTAAAAAAATATTAATAAGTAGTCAAGAAAAACGTTTGTCAAAAAGTAATAATAGTATTAAGAGTAATTTTTATTTAAGAAGTTATAGAAATCCACAAACGATAGAAAACTATGTAAGATAAAATAAGGAAGAAAGGTGAGAAAAATGCATACCAGACAAATTCGAGGGGTTATTACAAGGGAAGAATCATTTAGACCTACGAGCAAAAAAGAGAGAGAAAGAAATAAAGATTATAGAATAAGTGAAACATATAATGCTTACATATTACCAGGATTTGGTGCTTGGATGGGAAATGTATCTGACCCTTCCGCCATCCATTCTCCATTTTATAGCAATTATAGAGAAGAGGGGTATGAATTAGTAGTAGGACCACCAAGTAATAGTCATAGTAAGTATGGCGTTTACTGTAAAAATTATCAAGAGTTATATCAATCAAAATTAGATGCCGTAGATAGGTTAATAAAAAAGGATATATCTCCATATAGTAAAAGAAAAGCAGTAGAACAGTTACTAAAAGGAAAGCACATTACAACAAGTGACACGCTAGATCAAAAGTTAAGAGAAGTACTAAGTACAATGAATTTTCTTGGTACCAAAGAAGAGGTTAGAAAAAGAACAGAAAGTTTTAGTACAGAACAAATAGCAGAAAATCCAAAAGTATATATAAGAGCAATCAAAACAAGATAGATTGTTCTTTTCTTTTACAAAAAATATAATCTCTGCTATAATGAACTCATAAGGAGTGATTTTTGTGGTAACCCCAAGAAGAGATGAGAGTGAAATTAACGAAGAAAAAATTGTAGATCAAATTCGTTCTTTAGGAATTGATATGATTGAAGAAGCTGGAAGCGGTCATCCAGGAATTGTGTTAGGTGCAGCTCCAATTCTTTATAGTTTATTTGCTCATCATATGAAAATGGATCCAGAGCATCCAGAGTTTTATAATAGAGATAGGTTTATCCTATCAGCAGGACATGGCTCTGCCTTATTATATGCAACACTATATATGGCTGGATATCCTATAACATTAGAGGATTTAAAAGATTTTCGAAAAATTGATTCCATAACCCCGGGACATCCAGAATATAAGAAAACCCCAGGAGTAGAAACAACAACAGGACCTCTAGGACAAGGTTTTGCAACGGCAGTAGGAATCGCTATGGCAGAAGCAAATCTAAGAGAAAGATTTAATCAAGGCAAAAAAGAAGTAATAAATTTTAATACTTATGTTTTGTGTGGCGATGGAGATTTAATGGAAGGTATTTCTTACGAAGCTGCATCCTTAGCCGGAACTTTAAAACTAAATAAATTAATAGTATTATATGACTCCAACGATATTTGCTTAGACGGTTCCACTTCAAAATGTTTCACAGAAAATGTAGCAATGCGATTCATTGCCCAAGGCTGGAACGTAATTACCGTACCGGATGGTAATAACATTGCCTCAATAACAAAAGCGATAGAAGACGCCAAAGCATCTACCGACAAACCAACATTAATCGAAGTAAAAACTACGATTGGAAAATATTCAAAATTAGAAGGTAGTAATCTAGTACATGGAAAACCACTAGGAAAAGAGGATGTAACAGCAATCAAAGAAAAAATGCAAATAAGAGATATCCCATTTACCATTTCTCAAATCACTATGGATGATTTTAGGTACTTAATTCATAATCGCTGTAAAAACATATCGGAAAAGTTTAATAAAGTAGTAGAGGGATTAGAAGAGGAAGAAAAAAAGGTTTTAGAAGACTTTATGAATAGTAATAAGTCCTTCGACATTAAAGATGTCATTTATGAACCTCCAGAAGAAAACTGCGAATCTCCTAGAGTAACTTCTGGAAAAATTCTATCTTCCGTAGTTCCAAAATATCCAACAATGATTGGTGGTAGTGCCGACTTATTTGCAGCAACCAACACCTACATCAAAGAAGTAGGGGATTATTCTGGGGACAATTATGAAGGGAAAAATATTTTCTTTGGAGTAAGAGAACACTGTATGGGAGCAATATTAAATGGTTTTGCTTTATGTGGTTATCATCCTTACGGATCTACTTTCTTAAGTTTCAGTGATTATCAAAAACCAAGTATCCGTATGTCTGCCATGATGGATTTACCAGTAACTTATATCTACACCCACGACTCCATCAGTGTAGGACCAGATGGAGCGACTCATCAACCAGTAGAACAATTAGCAGCCCTTCGAGCAACACCAAATCTAGAAGTATTCCGTCCAGCCGACGCCAACGAAGTAATAGGGGTATACCGAACCATCTTTGAAAAGAAAAGTGGACCATCAGTCATTGCTTTATCAAGAAACAATCTACCAATTCTAGAAACAACAAAAATCAGTGAAGTAGCCAAGGGTGGTTATACTGTTTTTGACCCAGAGAGAAAATTATCTGGTATCTTAATTGCTACCGGAGAAGAAGTACATCTAGCAATCGAAGTCGCAAAAAGATTAAAAACAAAAGGAATGGATATTCGTGTAGTATCTATGCCATGTATCAAACGTTTTGAATCTCAAGACCAAGACTATATCGATAGTATTTTACCAGTAGAAGTAAGAAAAATAGTAATAGAAGCCTCTTCTTCTATGTCTTGGAATAGTATTGTATTCAACAAAAAATATTTAATTACTTTAGACGAATTTGGATCCAGTGGTACCAAAGAAGAAGTATATAAAAAATATGGTTTTGATATTGATAGCTTAGAAGAAAAAGTAGAAAACTTATTAAAATAAACGACAAAAATAGACTCTTACCTAGCGTATAGTAAACATAGGTGATAACATGAGAGTCTATTTTATTTTTGATATTAAAGAAGAATTTATAAATCTATATCGTGGAAATGAAAGAATTTTATATAATATTTTAAAACAAATCTATTATTTAGAAAAAGAAGAAGTAGAGTATGGATATCATTTATTTAAACAACTAATTAATCCCATAGACAAAACCAAAATAGACAGATACTTATTCTTAAAACTTCATCAAGATATCCCTTATTCGAAAAGAAACAATATTCATTATTATAATAATTTATATAAAGACGAGGTAAGTAGATTAGTAGTAAAGAAAAGTTATATAAAAATAGAAGCAGAACAACTATCTTCTTCCTTTTTTTCTTATTTAATTACCCTAAATCCCAGATTCTTTGTTTGTGAATTTAAATACCAAGATTACTTCTTTTTGCAAGAATTTGAAGAAAAAGAAGTATTATAACTTGTAGAAGACCTATTTTTTTAGTAAAATAAAACTAGTAAGGAGATGAAATTATGTTACATGATATATTAATGGTATTATTAGGTCTAGTAATTGGACTAATTATCGGAGTTGTAGTTGCTAGAAAACTAATGAAAAAATATTTAAAAGAAAATCCTCCAATTAACGAAGAAATGTTAAAAGGATTAATGATGCAAATGGGTAGAAAACCAAATCAAAAACAAATCAATCAAATGATGAAAGCAATGCAAAAATATCAATAAGTAAAAAATATTCAGGGGGGGTAATATATGACACAAATGGATCAAAAAATGCAAGTTTATAAGAAAATAAATTCTGCAGTAGAGGAGAAAAAAGTAACTTCTTATGATCAAGAGCTAATGAATTTTTTAGTAACACATAAGGATTTGTCGAATGATAATATTACAAATTATTATGATTCACTTCAATCTACTTATAGTATTTCTAAATGTTACCGATTTATTAGATACTTAGCTCTTGGATTAGATATAGAACAAATAAAAGTATGTGAAGGATATTTAGTAAGCTTATCAGGAAATACACCAGATACGAAATTTACTCATTGCTGGATGGAACTATCAGATTCTATTTTAGACACTTCATTTATAGGAAAATGGGAGAAAGAAACTTATTACGATTTATTTCAGCCAGAAATAAAGAAAGAAATTAATTTAAAAGAAGATGAAAATTATCAAACTTACCGTCAAAAAAACAGTAAGTGTTTCTGGAAAAGTAAGAGAAGAAATGCATTATATAGACTGGTATCAATATTATCAAAATGCTTTTCCAACACCCCTTTTAATTCTTCCAGAATGGAAACCTCTTCCAGAGTATGACGGAAAGACAACTCCTCTTCCAGTAGTAACAAAAGAAAATTACCCATATTTAGAAAAACCACCACAGAAGGTAAAAAGGAAAGAGGAACCAAATAAAGATTCCTTGGAGCAACTTATCATAGATCCATTTAATTCTATATGGTAATAGTAAGAAAAGAAAATAGGAATAGTGTATTTTCTTTTTTTTTGGTATAATAAATTAGAATTGTTGGTGATTGGTATGAAAAATTTTAAAGAAAAATTAGCTCTAGTTCCTACAAAACCAGGAAGTTATCAAATGAAAAATAAAGATGGTGTAATTATTTATGTAGGAAAAGCAAAGAATTTAAAGAATCGACTTAAAAGTTATTTTACTGGAACCGTAACTGGAAAAACTAGAAGATTAGTGGAAGATATTGATGATTTTGAATATATTGTAACTTCTAGTGAACTAGAATCTCTAATATTAGAAATAACCCTAATAAAAAAATACGATCCGAAATATAATATTTTACTAAAAGATGACAAAACCTATCCCTACATTGAACTGACCAATGAAAAATATCCTAGATTAAAAATCGTGAGAAACACCAAGAGAAAGAAAACAAAAGATCACTTGTACGGTCCATATCCTAATGTTTCTGCCGCAAGAAAAACAGTGAATATGATTAACCGAATTTATCCCTTAAGGAAATGTGATAACTTAAAAAAAGAATTATGTCTTTACTATCATATTCATGAATGTCTTGGCTACTGTGTAAAAGAAGTACCAAAAGAAGAAATAAATCAAATGAAAAAAGAAATTACTTCATTTTTAAAAGGGGACTCCAAAGAAATTGTTGAGAAGATAAAAAAAGAAATGAACAAAGCCAGTGAAGCCATGAACTATGAAAAAGCCTTAGAACTAAAAAATATGTTAGAAGATATTGATATCACATTACGTAGACAAAAAATAGATTTAAACAAAGGATATCAATTTGACCTAGTAAATTATTATAAAGATGAAAACTATTTATCCATAGAAATATTCTTTATTAGAGATGG
>CALVRR010000043.1 GCA_944358705.1 uncultured Bacilli bacterium | reverse complement strand
TTTTTAAAGCAATCTATCTAAATCTATGTTATACTGGACATATTATTGACACTTTGGAGGGGATTTTTATGATTATTGGTATCATTGGAGCTTTTGATGAAGAGGTAGAAAAGTTTATTGAGATGTTTCAGTTGACGAAAGTAGAGTCTACTATTTGGGATATTTATTCTGGAAATTTGGAAGAAAAGCAACTTGTTGTTTGTCGTTCTGGGATTGGTAAAGTTAATAGTGGTGCTATGACTCAATATTTAATTGATCATTATCATGTAGATTTGGTAATTAATTCTGGTTGTGCTGGGAGGTTGCTTAGTAAAGTAAAAATTATGGATGTTATTTTAAGTAGTTATGTTACTTATCATGATTTTAACCCTACACGTATTATGGAATATAGTGTTCCAGAACTTGGAAAAGTTAGTGCTTCTACTAAACTTATTCATATTGCCGAAGAAGCTTTAAAGAAACTAGAGGTTGATAATTATTATATTGCTCCTATCGCTAGTGGGGATTGTTTTGTTACAGATGAGGTAATGCGTGATACTATTTATAAAGCCACTGGTGCTTATGCTGTTGATATGGAAAATGCTTCTATTGGACATATTTGTAAATTAAATCATATTCCTTTTTTATCTCTTCGAACAATTTCTGATTTTTCTGATGGAAATGATGATTTCGAAGTTATTGCTGCTTATAAATCAAGTCAGTTAGTGAAAGCTATGATTGAGGCATTATAAAAAGATAGCTACTCGTTTGCTATCTTTTTTAGTTCATCAAATAAAAATTCCTTGGCCTTTTCATTTTGTTCTTCTTGAATTTGTTTTGCTAAAGATTTTAATTTTTGTTTTTTCTTCTCGTCCATCTCTAAGTAGTCTAATTGTTCTAGGAATTCTTCAATCATTTCATTGATAGTCATTTCCTCGTCATCTTCTTTTGTTAACATATCTTTTAGAATTCCTGTTTTTTCTAATTCTTCTTCTGACATAAACTACTCCCCTTTGCCTCTTCTATTATATCATAAATGTTGTATTATTGCACCTTTTCCATTTTTACATGTAATATGAGCTATACTTCCATTGATGATAGTCATTTTTGGTGGAATGTGTCCAATATCCGCATTAAATATTATTGGCAACTCTGGAAACATTCTTTTTAATGCCTCTTGATAGGTAAAGTTTTCATTGAAATGCTTTGGAAAAGCGACTCTTCCTACGATGATTCCTTTTATATATTTAAACCAACCAGCTTCCCTCATTTGAAAAAGAGTGCGATAAACTACTTCTGCAGACGGTTCAAAAATATCAAAATACCAAATAATGCCGTCCTTTTTATATTTTTCTATAAATTCTTTTGTATAATCATAAGAGGTTCCTATCAAATCTTTTAAACAGTCAAGACAACCACCTATGATTCTTCCGGTGATATCTACTTCTTTATTTATTGTTTCCCAGTAGACTTTTTCTGTTAGGTGATATCCGTCTGAATTTTCTAACCAATCTTTTTGATAATAGGAAAAACTATCTTGTCTTACGATATTTCCAGATAATATTTTTAGATTGTTCTTTAAGCATTCATGAAGATTTGTTTGGTCAAAACTACCTGCATTACAACCATAGATGGTCGCAATATCTAACTTTGTTGTGATGATATAAAGAAGATAGGTTGGATCGGAATATCCCATGATCCATTTTGGATTTTCTTTGATATGTTGCCAATTTACAAATGGTAGCATTTCTACTAAAAAATCTCCTCCACTGGCACACATAATTATTTTTACGTTTTTTTCCGTTATTAAGCTATCGAATTCCTGTGCTCTTATTTTTCCTGAGGCAGATGCCATTCCTTTGTTTCTGACACTTTTTGTTTCTTTTATTTGATACCCTTCTTTTTTTAATGTATGAAGAGATTTTTCAAAGGACTCTATATCATCTCCTACTCCTTGTGATGGTGCTGTAATTCCAATGATATTACCTTTTTCTAAAAATTTAGGATACTGCATTTGTTTTTCCTTTGTTGTTATCTAATACGGCATTTATTACTAATAAAAGGATACTTACTACTAGCATAATTCCTGCAATTATTAACATTGGGGTTGCGGAAATTGTCATAGTAGCTTCCATAGACTCTATTACTAAATTTAAAATCAATGCCATGCAAGCTCCTATTAGAGATATGAACAATGCTGAAATAATTCCTGCAATTCCTATATTTACAATCCATTTATAATATGGTTTCTTTAATAGCGCTATTATTATGATTGCTACTACAGAGATTACACTTAATATGATTATGAATTCGTTTGATGTCATATTGTTATAACTATCTATCATAATTTTACTTTCTGCAGGTAATTCGTTTCTTGTCTTTTCTATGATTTCTTTGTATTGTTCATTTAAGTCTTGTTCTTTCGATACTTCCTCTATTGCTTGGTCAATAGTTTCTTCGGTTATTTCTTGTCCTACTGCTTCTCCTAAAATATCTTTATTTTCAACTAGCAAGTTTCTTATGTCTTCTTCTAAATTAATATCTTCTACATTTTCTTTAGATATATCTTTAATTATTCTATCACCAATCTTATCGGCTATTTTTTTTATTGACTCATCTTTTTGTAATTTGTCTTCTATTTCTTTTATTTGCTCTTCTGTTAAATCCGTTGTTCCTTGATGTAGGGCTACAGAAAGTTGATCTGTTAACGCTTCTTTGGCATATCCTCCTACTAAATCTTGATTTACTGTTTTTTCGGTATAAATTACCGTAGGTATTAAAGTAAATGTAAACACTAATACCGTTGTTAGAATTCCTCTAATAAATGTTTTCATAAATATACTCCTTTTTCTTTTTGTTTCTAATATTATATTTATTCATAGAATTTACTTCTTTTTATCTCTTCTTTGACTCTTTCGATACCTCCTTTTAAAACTTTATCTATTTTTTCTTTATAAATACACTTTGCTGCATTATAAGCAAACATGCAAATTGTCATTGGACCTACAGATCCTGTTGGTGGGGTAATTAAAGACACTTTATCGTAGACATCTTTAAAATCTACATCCCCTACTATTTTTCCTTCTTTATTTTTATGTACACCGACATCAATAATGATTGCCTTTTCTTTTATAAAGTCTTTAGTAATGTATTCTTGTTTATTTATGGCTACGATTACTAGGTCACTTTCTTTGGTAATTTCTTTTAAATCTTTGGTTTTAGAGTGACAAACTATAGGAATTGCTTTTTCTTTTTGCAATAATTGCTCTAATGGTTTTCCTACAATATTACTGCGATTTAAGATAGCAATTTTTTTATCTTTTAATGAAATATCATAAGCCTTTAATAATGTTTCGATTCCTAATGCGGTACAGGGAACTAAGGTGTTTTGATTTTTCATTAAATTATTTATGGATTCTGAAGTTAGTCCATCGATATCTTTTTTAGGATTTATGGTATCTAGAATTTCTCGTTCATTTTCTTTTAGGTATTTTGGTAGTGGAAGTTGCAACATTATTCCTGTTATTGTTTCATCTTCATTTAACTTTGTTATATATTCTTTTAGTTGTTCTACTGTAATATTATCAAAGTGTTTACTAATAAATTTAATTTTTGTCTTTGAAGTAATAATTTTTTCTTTTCTTTTGGAATATAGTTTTCCACCGAAATCTTCTCCAATGGAAATATCTACTACGGTAGGTAATTGTTGTTTTCTTTCTAAATACTTATTTAATTCCTCATATAAGATTTCACTTACTAGACTTCCATCTATTTTTTTATTCATTTTCTTATCCTTACCTCTTGTGATAATTCTTTTGATGCCTCTAATTTATTACTATATTCTTCCATAATAGAATCAAATTTTAATCCGCCATAGTAAAAATCCATTTCTATATGACTGTTTTTCTCTTTTGTGTCTGGGAATATACTTATGGCATCCATTCCTTTTCTACTGATTGGTGGCATACTTTTTATTTCAAAATATCTCGTTACTCCCATGGTTTCATCTTTCGCAAATCTATCTACTAAATCATTCGTAAACTGTCTTGTAAACACATCACTGTGGACACTTGGTATTCCTAAGTTTATTTGATTTTTTAAACCATTATTTAACATGATATCTACGAAACACATTTTTTCAGGTTCTCCCTCTATTTTCTTGGTACGAAATATCATTTTTCCTGTTATTTTTTCACCCGATAAAAATTGTTCTAAATATCCTATCATTTCTTTAGATTTATCGATAGCTAATTCTTGTGCTTCTTGTTTTTTCATATTTTCTTTCCTCTTTACTTTCTTTTATTGTTTTATTAATATTGCTTGTTTTTCCTTTTTTTTAGAGAATGCTAGAAAGGTTAGACCTTCATAAATTAAAAGGACGTTTTTCATATGAACACTTTCTAATCTTCTATTTGTAGTAGTTAGTGAATTCCTATAGTCTTCTACAGTTGTTATTCCTTTACTGTTTAGATAATCTACTTCCTCTTCTAGTTCTGCATCTCCTATGGATGCTGCTGTTTTCTGTAGGCTCTTTTGTCCAAAGAGGCTGTTTAAATCTAATTCTTCTTTTGTCCTGTTTCTTTCATTTTGACACATTTCATAGTAAGAAGCAAATGGTTCTATTAACTCATTATTTATAAAAAGAGTAAATATTTTTCTACTTCTTATACCAAATGAGGTCATTTGTGTTATTAACTCACCATTTATTAAATTTTCCTCTACCTTTGTAAAAGAAGTTTTTACATATTGTAATACTGTATTTTTATCTTCTTTTGTCATTTTAAGTTATTCCTTTCCTTGCTTTATATTATACCAAAAAAAGAGGATTTTTTCCTCTTAATTTTTAATTATATAATTATTGTTTTCGTAATCGATAGTTATGGTATCATTTGGTTTAATTTCACCAGCAATTATCTTTTTCGATAACATTGTTTCTATCGTTCTAGATACTAAACGTTTTAATGGTCTAGCACCATAGTTAATGTCATATCCGTCTTCAATTAGTTGTTCTTTTGCTTTGTCTGTTAAATTAATTTTTAAGTTAATGTCTTTTAGTCTGTTTTCAATTTCTTTTATAATCTTATTTAGAATATGACCGATTGCTTCTTTTGTTAATGGATTAAAGACAATTACTTCATCGATACGATTGATAAATTCTGGACGAAAATGTTCTCTGACGTCTTGCATTACTTGGTCTGTATTTCCATTTAAGATATGTTCACTACCTAAGTTTGAAGTCATGATGATGATGGTATTTTTAAAGTCTACGGTTCTACCATTGGAATCGGTTACACGTCCATCGTCTAGAATTTGTAGTAACAAGTTTAATACTTCTGGATGGGCTTTTTCTACTTCATCAAATAGAACTATACTATATGGATTACGTCTTACAGCCTCTGTTAATTGTCCTCCTTCTTCATATCCTACATATCCTGGAGGTGAACCAATTAGTCTAGAAACTGAGAATTTTTCCATATACTCACTCATGTCAATTCTTATCATATGACGTTCATCATCAAATAATTCATAGGCTAGCGTTCTTGCAACTTCTGTTTTACCTACACCAGTTGGACCTAAGAATAAGAAGGATGCGATTGGTCTATTTGGATCTTTAATACCACTTCTTGATTTGATTACGGCATCACTTACTAATTCTAGTGCTTCCTCTTGTCCCATAACACGTTTTTTCATATTCTCTTCTAGATGTAATAGTTTTTCTTTTTCACTACTTATTAATTTTGCGACAGGGATATTCGTCCATTTGGCAATAATTTTTGCAATGTCGTCTTCGGTTACCGTATCACTTAAGATTTTGTTCTTTTCTGTATTATTTAATTCTTCTAATTCTTTTTCCAGTTTTGGAATGGTACCATGTCTTAGTATGGCTGCTTGTTCAAGATCATATTTGTTTTCTGCTTGGTCAAGTTTAAATTTTGCATCTTCTATTTCTTTTTTCTTTTTCTTGATATTTTCATTTAAATTCTTTTCTTTATTCCAAGCTTCCGTTAACTCTTGTTCTTTTTGTTTCATAGTAGTTAGATTTTTATCAATATCTTCTCTACGTTTTTTAGAAATTTCATCTTTTTCTTTTTTAATGGCTTGACGTTCAATTTCTAACCTCATAATTCTATGAGTTAAGTTATCTAGTTCGAATGGAACAGAATCCATCTGTACTCGTATGGTTGCACAAGCTTCATCTACTAAGTCTATTGCTTTATCTGGTAAGTAACGATCTGTAATATATCTATTTGATAATGTTGCAGCAGCAATTAGGGCTTTGTCTTGAATCGTTACTCCGTGATGGATTTCAAAACGTTCTTTTAATCCACGAAGAATTGTAATTGTATCTTCGACATTTGGTTCTTCTACTTTGATTTTTTGGAAACGTCTTTCTAGGGCTCCATCTTTTTCTATATATTGTCTATATTCATTTAGTGTCGTTGCTCCTATAACATGAATTTCACCACGAGCTAGCATTGGTTTTAAGATATTTGAAGTATCCATAGCACCTTCGGTTCTACCAGTACCTACTATCATGTGAATTTCATCAATAAACATGATGATGTCTCCTTCACTCTTTTTAATTTCATTTAAGACATTTTTTAATCTTTCCTCAAATTCACCACGATACTTGGCACCAGCAACTAAAGATGCCATATCTAATTCCCAGACCGTTTTCTCTTTTAAGCTAGATGGTACATCTCCTTTAATAATTCTTAGTGCTAACCCTTCTACAATGGCAGTTTTACCCACACCAGGTTCACCAATTAGAACTGGATTATTTTTTGTTTTTCTTGATAATACTCTGGTGATACTACGAATTTCTTCATCACGACCGATGACAGGGTCAATTTTTCCTGCCTTTGCATCGGCAGTAATATCTCGTCCATACTTTTCAAGAACATTTTCTTCTGGTTGTTCATTATAATTATTATACATATTATCACCCCTTCATTGTTCATTATACTCTATTTTTAGCACTTGTCAAGTTAGAGTGCTATTTTTTTTATAAAATAAAACATCCTTTTTTGAATGTTTTATTATTAATTATTTTTTGCTGTATTATTACCTATACATTTTTGATATTTTTTTCCTATTTCTTGTTCTTGGTCTTTTAATGCTCTATATGTAGAAGCATATATTTCTTTTTTTTGTTGTTCTAGATCTGCTATTACATTAGCGAATGAACTACTAGTACTTCTTATTTGTTCATTTAATTTAGCAACTTTCTCTTCTTTCTGTTTTTCTTTTTCTTGCTTCTTCTTCTCGTAATCTCTTACACCTTTTTCTATAATATCTACGGTATCCTCTGTAAGCATAATTCCACCCTTATTTTTTAAAGTAACTTCTCCTAATTCTAGTCTACTATAAAAAGCTAATCTTGAGTTTTTTAAACCAAAACTCACTGGTATATCATAATTCCCAGTATTTGCTTCTATTTGCGAATTTGTTGCGACAACTCTCGCTGTATGTACATATTGATATAGTATTGGTCCTTGCACATTCTCTAGTTTTAATTTATCTCCCTCATAAACAAAACCATTGTAGACTGTGATTTTTGCGTTGTTAATTTCTAACAAGCGAGAGTCAATATGTAAGTTATGAAATTCCATGTCATTACCATTCGTATGAATGGAAGTATAGTTTGCTCCATGTATCTCAATAGAACCCCTTGTACTAATAGTAAAACATGAATATTTTATTGATGTTGCTTGGTTAATTTTTGAAACAAATACACAATTATCACCATCTACTATTCTTAATGTCACATTCTCACTATCTTCTATATAAAGATTTTTATAGCTTCTTTTTGATAAAGTAACAGTAACATCGGTATTTGGTCCTGCAGAGTATGATCCAAAATTGCCAGACTTATAAAAATGAATATATTCAATATTATCCTTTATCTTATCTATTTCACTCCACCGTTTCGTAGTAAATATTTTATGTCTTAAAAACCTATAGTTTAATGGTGTTATCGTATGTATTTTATCATCATCAATTGTCTTATAATATATTCTAGCTCCCTCTAAATATTTTCTTATTGCTCTTGTAATAGACATATCAACATCCCCCAAAAAGTGTTATATATAGTGATTTATGTGGGGTTAGTATACTACGAAATGATTAAAATGTCAATTTGACACTATTTTTATAAAACTATTTTGTAATAATATTGGGCTATATCATTGACTTGCTTACTATAATAAATTAGAATAATTGTAAAAATTAATATGGTGATTCTAATGAGTGAGTTAAAAAATGATATTGTCTATCAGCGAATTGTTAATAAATTCGATGAAGGTATTTTTACTTATGGAGAAAATTGTAAATTGACAAAATATTATTTTAGTAATCTTAAAATTGATGATGTTCCTTTTCATAAACGAACTCCTGAAGTTTGCGCTTCTTTAATGGATTATTGTCGATGTAAGTTACGTGACGTTCCAAAAGCTTCTAGAACAAGATCTTTTTACATTTCACAGTTTACCGATTCAGATGTTTTTTCTTATATTAAAAATCATATTGATCAGTTTGATCGACAATTTTTTAAAGATTTACTAACTTCTAATGAATATAGTATGATATTTGATAAAAATGCATTTCTTATCATGCCATTAGAGTATATTGATGAGGAGATGTGTTCGTTAAGTATTTTACATTCTGTAGATTGGAGTGATGGAAAATGGTTTTCTATTGTAGCAAAAAGAAAACCAGAAGCATTGACTGCTGATTTATGGAAATT
>CALVRR010000042.1 GCA_944358705.1 uncultured Bacilli bacterium | reverse complement strand
TTTTATGGATTAGCATGCAGTTTTCTAGGATGGTATATATTATCTATATTTACCTGTGGAATTTTATTTATTTGGTTATTCCCATATATGATGTTAGCATTTGCCAATTTTTATCGTTACTTGAAAAAGGAAGCAACTTTTCAGACAGAAGCGAAAGGACTAGGTAATGGAGCAATCATCGGTATAACCATTGGAGGATATCTTTTATTTATCATTGCTATTGTAATAATGACATTTGCTGGTATTGCAAATGGAAATTTTGATTTTCTTAACCAAAATAGATATCAAAACAACCAGAATGACACTCCAAGCTATTATTATGACGATGATGATTATGATTATGATGATAACAATACAATAGAAATATTAGGTTTAAACCTTTATGTACCAGAAGACTATATAGAAACATCGGAAGAAGATTATAATAAAGTATTTATTGCACCAAATGGAAAATGTTTATTAGGAATCATAACGAAAAAAATGCCAAATACCGATTCTAAAACATATGCCTATGCTTATCAACAGCATATGCAACAATCATCCTATTCCTGTTCATCACCAGTAACAACGCCAATTAATCATAACAACTGGGAAATCATAGATTGTACAGGAACAGATGTCAATTCAAGATCATATCTAAATATCAAAAATGGTAGATTATATCAAATAATAATTAGTTATGTTCCAAGCGAAAGATATGAAGTATATGATTTATATGATAATATCGAACGAGAATTAAGTTTTACAAATCAAGTAGCATAACGCTACTTTTTTTTCTGCCAAAATAACACAAAATCTATTTTCATAAAATCCAAACTATGCTATACTTTAATATAGAATAGAAGATAGGGGTGCTAGCATGAGGGAAAAAGAAATTATAGGCAAATTAAAACAAGATATCAAAGAAAAAGAACGTTCCTATAAACAAGAACTAGAAAAAATAAAAAAAGAAGATAATTTATTAAATTATATCAGAGGAATGTTAGAAATAACGAAGGATAACGTAAGTAATTTCCCATATTATGATGGTACAGACGACACTCAAGATGATTCTGAAGAAGACTTTAATGTAATGCTAAAATATACATTAAAAGAAGACAAAATCATCGCCTCTTTTAAAGCCGAAATAAAAAATCTTTATTATTTAGAAAAAATAGGGTATCAACATGCCGAACAATATGAAGATACCAAAAGAAAATTGATGGAATATAGACAAAAAATAAAAGATGCCTATGAAGAATTAATTGCGAACGAAACTCTAAAAAAAGCCATCGCCAAAAAAGAAACAATTTTAACAAAATTAGATACTTTAAAAGAAACATTAGAAGAAGAGGCAAAAGAAACAGAAAAAATTGATGATTTTTATGAAAGTTTACAATACGCCAATTTATCAGAAAGTGAAAAAACCAAAGTACTAATTTCTATTTTTGAAAAAAATACAGCCCTAGAACAAGAATATTTAAAAGAACTAGAACAAGCAGAAAAAGAAATAAAAAAGAGTTATCCTGTTTCTAGCAAAGATTTAGAAAAAATAAAAAGAAAAATCAAAGAGGGAAAGCTAGAAACCATAGGAAAAATTAAAATCACTTATCCTAAAAAAGAAGAAATCGTAAAAGCAGAATTAAAAGATCTAGCAACCAAAGAACAAGATCAAAGAAAAACGGAAATAAAAGACCAAGAGAAGAAATCAAGATTTTCAATCGAGATGCTATAAAGAAGTGGGTGAAAAAATGACAGAACAAAAAGAATTAATCGCGGTATTAAAAGAAGCCATTAACCATAAAAAAAGTGATGTAAAAGAGTACAATAACCGTCTAGATCAAAATTTATCACAAAAAATAGAATTATTAGAAAACTTAAAAAAAGATGTAAATGAAATTACGAAAGCAGATATGAATCAAGTAAATGAAATTGTAGACTCTTTTTCTATCACTCAGGAAGAAAAAGACAGGATGAAAAAAGAACTGGATATTATAAAAGCCGTATTAACATTAAATCAAACAGAAAAAACAAATTATACACTACTTCCTAACCAATTAGCCATTATGACTTCTTTTATAGAAAAATTAGAAGAATATATTGAGAAGAAAAACCTAGAGAAACAATCGATTGATCCAGAATATAATCACATCATGCAATTGACTAAGGAATATAAAGAATTATTATCACAATTAAAAAATCCAAAGAACACAACACTAATTACAGATATAGATACCATTTTAAAATTATTTCAAGAGGTAATAATAGAAGAAGAGGAAAAACAAGCCATTCTATTATCTTTAATAAAATATAATCAAGAAGTAATAAAAGCCAAAGAAAAAGAAATCCATCTTCAAGACAAAAAAATAACCCCAAGAGAAATAGAGGCGATATTACAAAAATATGGGTATACTTATCAAAAGTT
This sequence comes from uncultured Bacilli bacterium, assembly GCA_944358705.1. Classification (GTDB taxonomy): domain Bacteria; phylum Bacillota_I; class Bacilli_A; order RF39; family UBA660; genus Faecimonas. The sequence goes on along the minus strand of CALVRR010000042.1, from coordinate 7,315 downwards.
AGAAAAAAGATATCAAACCAAATTATGTGGAGAAGGAAATAGAAAAAACATAGACGAAGTATTAAACGCCATGCAGAAATTAGAGTTTTCTAAAATAAATGAAGCAAAAGAAGGATTACTACTAACCAGTTATCTACTAGGAAGTACCAAAGAAAATATTGAAAAGATAACCCAGATGGCTCAAGAACGCGGTATTAATATCACCAATATAGAAAAATTAGTAGGGGCATTTATTTCCAGCAGCTATTTATACGATGGACATAAAATTGGTAGTAAAGAAGATTTTATAAAAAACGTTTCTCTATTATCAGAACATGGTATAAGTATTCCATTTATTGCTGAAAAGCAAAAAGATATCCTACTATTACCTAGTAGACGTTTAGAAGAAAATCTAGAATGGTTAGAATGCTACGGCTTACATAACAAGATAAATGAAACTGCTTTATTAGACGATTATTTATCTGCATTAAGATCAAAAAATATTCCGGAAATGATTGATTTATGGATGGAAAGTCATCCTTTAGGACTAGAATATATTAGAAACAATTTAAATACTTTGGCATATAACAGAAAAGATAGTCTAGTATTATTATACAAACTACATAAATCTCAAGAAGAAGGAAGCGCTAGTGCTTTTCGTTTAACTATGGCAAATGGCGTAAAGAAACTTCATATGAAAAAGGCGATTGCATCGAACAACCTAGAGTATCAAGGAATTAACGATTTAGAGAGTGCGAAAAAAGTAACTGGTCAAACAAAACTTTCTTTCGTAAGAAAAGAAGAATACGAAAAACTTGCGAAAGAATCCCTTCATCATCCAATTTCCGATGAAATTTTCAACAATCCAGTAATCATTAGCCTAAATCGGTTCAATGACGCAAAAGAAACACTATTATATGATATTAATGGTATAAAGATATCAAAATTAAAAGTATTAAGAATATATAACACATTATGTCTAAACAACTTAGGAAACACACTAGATGCTATCATATATGCGATATGTTACCAAACAATACTTACCGAAGAAGAACTAGAAGAGTTAAAAAACAATATAAAACAAACCGTAGAAATAGAAGGTGAAAAGATATGAACTTTTTAATAGAATATGACGTATCCGAAGAAACCATAGAGAAAATAAGGGAAAACTATGACGAAAGTACGTGTTTTTATTGTTTAACTATCAAAGAAAACATGAAAGAAGTAATCAACTATTTAAAATCTATTCATGTAGAATCCATAGATCAACTGTTAACCAATCGTCTAGAACTCTTCTTTTTACCAGTAGAAACATTAAAAGAACACTTAAGAGAGTATAATGAAGATGTTTTTGTACAACTACTAAACGAGGATATAAATGTATTAAATAATATATAAAAAAACTTGAAAGATTTTATTTCTTTCAAGTTTTTTATTGATACAATTCTTGTTTTAATAAATCTAAATTATTATTCATAATATGAATGTAATCTCGTTTATTAGAACGATCACTATCTGATAAATTATTAAGTTTATGTAACTGTTGTTTTTTCAAATCTGGATATTCTTCTAACAAATCTTTCGCAATATCATTAAGTTTATCTCCTTCAAACATAAACAAATAACTAACTTCTTCATTTTTTATTAACTCTTCCGCTTCACTAATCGTTTTATCAGTAGCATCATTATCTACACAAATAACATGAATACCAAACTTTTCTAAATAATTAAAGGTAGAACTTGCTGCTACAATCGTTTTATTATCCGTATTTTCTACCGCTACACGATAATCAGCATCTAACTCAGAAAGTTCCACTTTCAATTTTTCATATTCTTCATCAATATCTTTTTTGATATAGTTACTAGAAACATATTCATCAAGACCTAAACGAACATTTTGTGCCATCATAAGTAGCGAAGAAGGATTTAACCATAACTCTTCAGGGGAATAATCCGTTTCTAAAACATAAGCAGTATCAATTATTTTTAAATCAGGATTTAAATCTAATAAATCAAAAGTTAAATTACTTTCTTTTTCAATCAACCCATTATAAATAAATAAATCATAATTACTAAAATCTTGTTTTTGTTTTTTATTAATCTGATATTTTTCGGTATCAACACCATCCGGATAAACCGAAGTAATCGTAGCGTGATCACCATATAAGCGTTCCGTAATATACTCATTCGGATAATTGGTTACCAAAATACGTATATCATCCATATTGTCTTGCTTACAACCAGTGGTAGTAAAAATAACAGTAATAAATAAGATTAATAACAATAGCAATTTTTTTCTTTTCATTCTTTTTCTCCTTACTTTTGGTACTGGGTCATAACCATAGCCACCAAGAGAATGGCATCTACTAATTCGTCGAATACCCAGATAAACACCATAAGAAACACCGAATCGTTCAATAGCTTCTATCATGTAATTAGAACAACTAGGAATAAAACGGCAACTAGCATGGAAGTTACCGGGGATTTTCTGATAAAAACGAATAAGTGCAATAATTATCCTCTTCATGTAAGTCACCCAACTTTAAACATTACACATTTCATTTTACTATAAACCACATAAAATAGCAATTATAAGTATACTAATTTCTTTATTTTTGTTATACTAGTTATGGTGATTATATGGAAGAACTATTTAGAAAAATTAATATTAAACCTAAGAATATAGAACTATACAAAACAGCTTTTTCCCATAGTTCTTATGCAAACGAACACAAGGCAAAACAAGATTATGAACGACTAGAGTTTTTAGGAGATGCAGTTTTAGACTTGGTCGTTGCAGATTACCTATATTCTAACAAAAAAGAAAATGAAGGGGAAATGACCAAAGTAAGGGCAAGCTATGTATGTGAAAATGCATTATACGAATATTCTATGGTTCTAGGACTAAATAATTATATTAAGGTAGGACACGGAGAAGAAAAAGAGGGCGGAAAATATAAAAAAGCCATTGTTGCGGATATTTTTGAAGCATTAATTGGTGCAATTTACTTGGATTTAGGGTACGCAACCGCTAGAAAAACAGCCCTAAACATTATTGTTCCATATATAGAAGATCCCAATATTACTTTCTTTAGTGATTATAAAAGTGCACTGCAAGAATACGTTCAAACAACTCAACAAAGTCTTCACTATGAGTTAATCAAAGAAAATGGACCTGCTCACAACAAACAATTTACAGTACAAGTAAAAATAGATGATATTATCTATGGAGAAGGAGAATCTGGTTCCAAAAAAGAAGCAGAACAAGAAGCAGCAAAAGTTGCTTTAAGTAAACTAGCCGTAAAAAAGGACTTAAACCATGAGTGAATTAACAGAAAGTCTTTTCTCTAATAAAGAATTAAGAAGAGAATTGGAAGAAATCGATGAAAGTTGTCCTAATGAAATTAGTCATGGTTATCAACATGCAATAAATGTAATAGAAAATATAAAAAAACTAGCAAAATTATTAGAAATCGATGAAACAACGACAGATTATTTGATAATAGCTGGATACTTACACGATTTAGGACAAAAGGAAGGAAAGAAAGATCACACCATAAGAAGTAGCAAACGAGCAGAAAAATACCTACCAGAAGAAATGGATAAAAAATGGAAACAGAAAATACTATCCAGTATCCTTCATCATCACGAACATCAAAACATAAAAGAATTATCTCTTTTTGAACATATTTTATTATTTGCAGATAAGCTGGATGTTACAAAAGTAAGACAAAATAAAAAATATACATCCAAAAATAACCAAGACAATTATATAGAAACAATAGAAGAAGTAAACTTCAAAATAGAGGGAAAGAATTTTATTGTAGAAATTATAAAAAATAAAGAGAATAATTTAAAAGAGTGGGACTATTTCAAAAAAATGGAAGAAAGAGTAATAGAATTTGCCAATAAAATTAATAAAACCGGTAAAATAATAGAAAAAGTAGAATAAAAAATTATTTGTTTAACAATAAAAAATATGATATAATAGCAATGCTGTTAAAAAGGGAAACCTATGAAAAAAGAAAAAAGCGAAGCCTTAAGAAATCTTGGTCATACCATGCAAGAAGACAGAAAAAAGTTTGTACAGTACACAATAAAATCACTATGGTTAATGAATAGGGATCTTCTTGTGAAAGATTTAATGACAAACCAAACAAAATTATACGAACTTGCCTATCATATGTATCAATGTATCGATGCCGAAAATGAAATAGAAAAGCTTACGCTATTAACACAAAACTTAGTAATATTAGAAGCAAATCAAAATTTAATTGATTTAGTACAAATATTAAAAACTTCGACCAAGGAAGATTTAGATACTACTTTACCTTATATGAGAAAGGAACTTGGACTGGAAAAGTCATTGGCAGTAGAAGAGTTATATGATTATTTGCAGGAGCAAAATAATCAAGATGTAAAAATATCGATAAAAAACTATCAAAAAGTATTAGAAATGAAAGGAGAAACAAATGAGTAAAATAAAAATTTTTGCATTAGGCGGATTAAATGAAAATGGAAAAAATATGTATATTGTAAATGTAGACAAAGATATTTTTGTTTTTGATGCCGGATTAAAATATGATAATGATATTAAATTAGGAATCGACTATATCATACCTAATTTCGACTATTTAATAAAAAATAAGAAAAATATAAAGGGAATCTTCTTAACGCACGGACATGAAAGTAATATGGGAGCAATTCCAGATATCTTAGAACAAATACCAAACGTTCCAGTTTATGGAACAAAATTGACTTTACAAATGGTAAGAAATGATTTAGAACCAGGACAATTAAAAAAGGCGAACTTAAGAGAGATCAAAGCTCATAGCAAGCTAAACTTTGGAAAAAATTCTATCTTTCCAATTAGTGTGACACATTCAATTCCAGATGCTGTGTGCTATGTACTATATACACCAGATGGAGCGATTGTTTATACTGGAGATTTTGTCTTTGACGCTACTATGACAGGAATATATAAGACAGATATTGGAAAACTAGCTTATGTAGGAAAACAAGGAGTACTATGTCTAATGGCAGAATCTTTCTATGCTGAAAAAACAGGACATACTTCTCCAAATAACAGAGTAGCCGGATTTATTCGTGAAGTTCTAGCCAAAAATCCAAATCGAATCATCGCTACGGTATTTCCAGCTCACTTTTATAGAATTCAAGAATTATTTAATGAAGTTTCGAAGACTCATAGAAAAATGGTTATCATGGGAAAATCATTACAAGAAACTTTAAACAAAGCCGTAGAGGACGGTTATTTAACAGTAGACAAAAACAAAATAGGAACCCTTTCTGATATTGAAAATAAAGATACAATTATTCTAATATCAGACGAAAAAGAAAAACCATTTAATAACCTAGAACGTATCATCAAAGGCTATGACCGATACATAAAGATAAAAGAATCGGATACCATATTCATTACCGAACCAGCTTATCCAGGAATAGAAAAACGTTCCGCCCTAATTATGGATGAGATTGCTATGCTTGGAGCAAACGCAGTAAGTCTATCTAGCAAAAAACATTTATTGCATCATGCTTCAAGGGAAGATTTAATGTTAATGATTAATTTAATGACTCCAAAGTATTATTTTCCAGTAAAAGGGGAATACAGAAATCAATATGCCAACGCAGAAGTAGCAGAAGAATTAGGAATACCAAAGGAAAATATTATTTTAAAAGAAAATGGAGATGTAGTAGAATTCATCAAAGGAAAATTAGTAGACCGTAAAGAACACGTAGAAGTAGATCAAATCTTAATTGATGGAAAAAGTCAAGGAGATATCGGAGACTTAGTCTTAAAAGATCGTGAAATGTTAGGAGAAAATGGAATTGTAATCATCAGTTGTACACTAGACAAACAAACCAAAGAAATCTTAGGTGGACCAGAAATTCTAACAAGAGGTTTTGTCTATGTAAAAGAAAGTCAAGATTTACTAGAACAAACAAAATTATTAGCAAAAGAAGCAATAGAAGCAAACATAGAAAAAAATACCAAGCGAGTTGACTACGCAAAAATAAAAAATGAAGTAAGAGAACGTCTCGGTAAATATTTTTATCAAGAAACAGAATCCAAACCAATGATTATCACAGTAGTACAGGAAGTGTAATATGAAAAAGAAGTTAGGACTAATTATTGTAGGTATAAGTATTCTTTGTTGTACCGGTTGTAATCCAGAAACTGGAACCATGACTTGTACCATGAGTACTTATCCAACAGACGGTATTACGCTTCGTTCTACCTATACTGCAGAATATAAAAATAATATAGTAAAAAAATTAAAGACAGTAGAAAAAGTAATCGCTGAAGACGAAGACAATTTAGAGGTATACGAAGAAAAAATTAAAGAATTATACCAAGGATATCAAGGAATAGATTATTATACAAACAAAACAAAAATAAAAGACAATACCTTGACAAGTATGACAATAATTGACTATAGTAAAGTAGATACCGATAAATTAATTAAAGTAGATAGTGGAAATAGTGGTATAATAAAAAATGGAAAAGTAAATATTAAAGATTTAGAAAAATTATACAAACAAAATGGATGTAATTGTAAGAAGGAGGGGTAAGATGATTTATAAAGCAAAAGCTTATCGAGTAAAAGATGTAATGACTGCAAAAAAAGAATATGTAGGAAATGTTTGTGTAGAAAAAGGAATTCTTGGTAATCCGAAAGATATCATTAGTGGGTTCGAATATTCTCGAGGAGTAGAAGATAAAGATGGAATTATCACAGGGGCTAATCAAGAACGAATTGAAAAAGCCGAGGAAGATATTGTGATATTTAAAGATGACTTTATGAAAGAAAACAAAGCAACCGAAGCAGAAATAGCACAATATCAGGATGAGTTTCCATTAACGAAAGTTAGTGAAATACAAGAAGAAATAAAATTTGCTTTAACCACAACACTAGGAAATACCAAGAGTAGTACGAAATAGTTTTAACTTTTTGTTAAAACTTTATGTCTCCGTAGCTCAGCAGGATAGAGCAATCGCCTCCTAAGCGATAGGTCGGCAGTTCGACTCTGCCCGGGGACACCAGATTGATAATTGCTCGAACATACGAGTATATATAGAGGACTTGTAATAAGTTCTTTTTTATGATATTATTAGTATGTAAGAAGAAAACTTGCATAAAATAAAAAAGAGGAACATTTAATTCTGCAAGTGAATGTCGCCTCTAAAAAAAATAGTGTTGACACTCAATCAGAGATGAGAGAGTGTCATATTTTTATTTCTATTACCAATAAGGTAAGGAGTAATAAAATGATAGCAATAAGACGAAGGACTTTTATTATAAAAGTTCTTTTCTTC
>CALVRR010000041.1 GCA_944358705.1 uncultured Bacilli bacterium | reverse complement strand
TTTAATACTTCTTGTTGTTCTACATCCATGATGATTTCTTTTGTTTTAATAAGTTCGTCTTCCTCTATTTCGTTTTCTAAATCTACAACCTCTTCTATTACCTCATTCATGTTAGTACTCCTTATTACCTATATTTTTACTACTACTTTACTACTACAAACTTATCTTCTAATACCTATATTTTCGTTTAAAATTACTTTGTTAAAGTTATTTTCTAATAAGTCCTCTACCATGTTATCACTTTTTGTTAATGATTTCAATTTCTTTTTTAATTTTTTTAATTTAAAATCTTTTTCATGATGGCAATCACTGCCTAGGAAGGTTATTTTTTTATTTTTTAAGAATAATGTTAATGTTTTTTTTGCTTCTTTTCCATACTTTCCATATAAACTTTTATAGTTTCCTTGTAATAAAACTCCCATTCTTAGATATTCGTCAATATGATCTGGGTGTCTTTGAAAAATTCTATATCTTTCTGGATGAGCTAGTATTGGTACATATCCAGCTACTACAAGTTCATAAATAATATCTTTGGTATTATATAACATATTTCCTAAAGGAAATTCTAATAATACATATTTTGAATTATTAATTGTTGTGATTTCTTTCTTTTTTAATAACTCTAGAAGGTTTTCTGTAATGTATACTTCATTTCCTAAGTATAAATTTATTTCTATTCCTTCTTCTTTGGCTTTTGCTTTTAGTTCTTCAAATAACTTGTCTTTCTCTTCGTTATTGCAAGTATATTTTGTATCTTTTATATAGTGTGGAGTTACTACTAAATCCGTAATTCCATCTTTTTCTGCTTCTTTTAGTAAACAAATACTTTCTTCGATGTCTTTGCAACCATCATCAATTCCAAATAATACATGAGAATGTAGGTCTTTCATTATCTTCTCTTCTTTTTCTTCTTTTTCGTTTGCTCTCCATAATATTCATTAGAATAATAACTATAATAGCTATTATCTTTTACAGAGGCTCTATTGATGATTACTCCTGTTATTTTGGCATTTGCTTGTGCAAATACTTTCTTTGCTTTATCTAAGCTTTCTATTTTTGTTCTTCTACTACTTACAACAATAACATTAGCGTCACTATATTTGGTCATAATCATGGTATCACTTAGTCCTAACACTGGTGGACAATCTAATAAAATGATATCGTATTTTTCTCTTAGTTGTTTCATTAATTTTTTATTATTTTCAGATACTAATAATTCTACTGGGTTTGGTGGGGTTGGTCCAGTTGGTAATAAATCAATATTTTTATTTGTTGTTCCCACGATATATTTATTTAATTTTATCTCATCTTTATAATTTAAAATTAGGTTTGAGTATCCTCCACTCGTTAAATTCATTACTTCAAATATCTCGTGTTGTCTTCCTTTTCTTAAATCACAATCTACTACTAATACTTTCTTACCTTCTTGAGCATACGCTACTGCAAGATTTGCAGTAATAAAACTTTTTCCATCTCCAGATTGAGGAGAAGTTGTAAGAATTACTTTCATTTCTTTATCTATGTTAGAAAAAGCTAAATTCGTACGAATAGTTTTTATTGCTTCACTGAAAATAGATTTTGGATTTACATTAATAATTAAATCTGTTGACATATTACCACTACTCCTTTTCTTCCTTAGGAACTACACCGATTACTGTTAATCCTAATTTTTCTTCTACAATTTCACTGGATTTAATTGAAGTATCAAAATAATACATAACAAATACTACTCCAAAAGATAACACTACTCCAATCATTAAATAAATGATATTATCTTTTACATAATTTACATTAAATGGTGCTTTTGCTTCTTCCGCTTTATCAATAATTGCAACATTTTCTAAGTTATAAATATCTTGTATTTCCTCTGAAAATACATCAGCTACTTCATCGGTGATTTTCTTAGCATCTTTGGCTTTTTCATTTTCAACCGTAATTTGAATTATTTCTGTTTCTTCTACGGATGAAGTTGTAATATGACTAGATAACTCTTCTACACTCATTTTTAATTTTAAATTATCAATTACTTTTGATAAAACTTTTCTACTTTTGATAATTTCACTGTAGGTACCAATTAAGTTTTGATTCAATTGTGAATCACTTTGACTGTATTCTTTTTTACTTTCTCCAACCAATACAATTGTTGTGTTACTTTGATACATTGGAACTCTAGTAATTATAGTATAAACATTACCAATAATTACAATCGCAATGATTGCGATTAGAATCCAAAGTATTTTTGATTTAAAGTAACTATACACTTCTTTTAAATTAATTTCTTCCATACAAACCTCCCCAAACGTGTTGAAATCGGGGTTATTATACCATTTTTTCTTTCATTCGTCAATTTCTTTTGTCATATTTTGTCGAAAATAAAAAACTAGGAAGTGATTCCTAGTTTACAGATATACTTTTGATATTATCTTTTTTACAATTATCTTAGTATTATACCGCTTATTTTGTTATTTGCTTATATTTTTCAGCGAGTTTTTTCAAAGCTTTTATATTAATTATCTTATATACTTCGCTATATACAGAAAGTAATTGTTTATCTGGTAGCTTGGTAATTTTTCTCTCTAATTGTGTTTGTTCTATTTTTATAGGCATCTCAATTCTAATGTAAGATTTTTTTGCTAACTCTAATTGCCTCCAATTTTCTATTACCATTCTTTTATATCTGTCAAATTGCGTTGTTAATTTCAAAACATGGTAATTCTTATTATCCTCTTCTACGACTAACCCTCTACCATCATCCAAAATAAGACAAGGTCTTCTTTGTAATTTAACATTTATATTATTATCTTCCTCAATCTCCAATATCGGGATTGTAACCAACCAAATTTCCCCTATCTCTGGCACTAATTACAATCCCCTTCTATGTTTTAAATCTTTTTTTGATAATCCTAATCTTGCTAATATTGAATTATCGTATTTTCTTTTCTTGGTATCATTTACTACACTATTATTAACTTTTGCGTTTTTTAAACTTTGTCTATATTCTTTTAGAGTAAGTCCCATTAAAGAAGCACAGTCCTTTTCTTCTTTCATAAATTGTTGTTTATTCAATATAACACTTCCTTTCTATCTTTATTATACAAATAAATTTATTCTATACGTTGATATATACTATCATTATTTAATTTTTATATTATTATCATATATTAGTTACTGTGGTATTTCAAGAAAAATCCAATTTATATTATATTTTTAATAAATAAAAATAGATTCAAAAGAAAAATAAAGGATTGCTCCTTTATTCATCTATATAAGAAATTTCTACAATATTTCTCTTTGGTATTTCTTTTTCTTCGGTTTCGTATCCCCAGTCTAGTTTATAACTTGGTGTTAATTTTGTTTTAAAAGGATACATTCTAGGCATTAGGACAATTGCTTCAAAAGTTTCCATAGTTTTTAATTCTTCTACGGTAACTAGAGGAACATCTTTTGATACTTCCCCACACATTTTTGATATTTCTTCTAGAGAATAGATGTCATTCGATAATAAGTATAGTATGTTTCCAAAACATAATTTTAATATTTCTGTTTCTTCTGTTCCATAAACAGTAATTATTTGTTTATAGTTTTGAACAACAACTGTTATTTGAATATTTAACCCTCTTGCTTGTCCTGTAAGTGTTGCGAAGTTTTTCATTTTTAACATACAACAGAATTCATCTAATAACATGTTAAATGGTTTTTTCGTATCATCATATAAATTTTTGCTTTCTATTAATTGGTTTATATATAATGGTACTAATCTTTTTGCTACTTCAGATAATCCAGCAACAATAAATATCGCACTTTTTTCTGCTATGATATCTTTAAAATTTGTATCTGTTTTTGATAGTAACTTTGATAAGTTTTCTCTTGATATGAATGGTTTTATTTTTTGTTGGAAAACTGATAAAATACTTCCTTTGGTTTCGTTAGGTGCACTTAATGTAGTTACTAAATTTAAATAGATAGCAGAATTTTTATCTATTTTATTTAAGAATTCTTTACTTCCTTCTTCTGATATTTTGTTTGATAGTTTTGCTATATTAGCTAAATTAATTTCTTCTTCTTGATAGTTTTCAAATAGATATAGTGCTAATCCCTCGAAATATCCTATTGTTGCGTTAACCCAGAATGGATCTGATAAATTTGGTTTTTCATCTTCAAATAAATAATAACCAACCTCTTCTATCAAATCTTGGGCTTTGTCTTTGTTTCCTTCTTTATAAACTTGATAAGCTAATGTTAGAGGATTCCAATTATTTCCTAGAGTTGTATTTTCTAAATCAATAACTGTTGTTTTGTATCCTTCCTCATCTAGTTTTTTTCCTACCTTTTTATAAAGCATTCCTTTTGGATCAATTACGAAGAAAGATTCTTTTGCCTTTATCGATAGATTGATTATAGGTAAAATTGTGGTTTGTGTTTTTCCAGATCCTGTTGCGCCAATTAACAAAGTATGATTTCTTGTAGTATCAATATACATGGTATCTTTATCATACATTAGTGGTATTCCAGTGGTAGTTACCTCCTCCTTTTGATTTACTGGGTATAGTCTTTCTTTGATTTCTTCTTTGGTTGCCCATCTTGCATATTGCATATTATCTCTCCTTTCACCTATAGTAAATCATAGTTTTTCTATTATTGTTTAAACAATAACGACTTTTATGATATAATGGTGTTGGTGATAAGATGTTTTCTAATGATTTAATTTGCGATATTTTAGATTTTATTGACGATAATATTAATCGAAAGATTACTATGGATGAGTTGAGTGGACATTTTTATTTTCATAAAGACTATATTATGAGGCTTTTTAAAAAAGAAATTCATAGTACAATTTCTGATTATATAAATAAAAAACGTATTTTTCAATCTTTAAAAGATTTGCAGTTAAGTAATGATTCTATTTTATATATTGGATTAAAGCATGGCTTTTCTTCTTTAGAATATTATTCAGAAGTATTTCATAAAGTTATGGGAGTAAGTCCTGTTATTTATCGTAAATTTAGTGCTCGTTCTATTGAAGTAGAAGATGAAGATATGAAAACAATACAAAAAAATCTAGCAAACATTTCCGGTTTTTTTGAAAATGTCACTAGATATCGTAATAATAGAAAGAAAACATTATCTATGAATTTATCTATTTTTAAGTAGTTATTATGCTTGTGTAGTTAACTTTTTTACTTTATTTTTGTGAACTGTCAAATAATTATAATTTAATTTATATACTTGAGTAATTCTTGCCTGTTCTATTTCTTTTTCTTTGGCTTGCTCCAATCTTGAATTTTTACAATCTAAACTTTTTAATAACGTTAAAGTTTCTAGTAGTTTTTCTCCTCCCTGTTCTTTATAACTAGATAGTATTTGGTAAGCTTCCTTATCGTGGTAAGTTTTAAAGAAGCAATATCCCATGTAGTAATCAAAGATAGGATGGTTCGTAACATATTTTCCATATAAGAAATAATCATAGGCTGTTTCGTAATCGTTATAGAGTAGACACTTTAATCCCTGGGTTAAAGCTTTACTATATGCATCTTTTCTTTCTTCTGGAAGAGCTTCTTCTAGTTCTTTTTCTCTAATACAATTTTTAAGATATGCTACTTCTACATCATATAAAATTGGTGTTGACTCTTCTAGTTCTTTTAATAATTCTTTGGCGATTTTATAATCTAATTCCACAGTATACTTTATTAATACTAGTTTTGTTTCTTCTGGCAATTCTTTTATTCTTTTGATTTTTTCATTTAATATTTCTTCTTGTTTTGGTGTTAATGGTTCTTCTTTTGTTTCTTCTTCTCTTTTGTCTTTTACTTCTTCTTGTTTTCTTTCTAATACTTTCGCAAGGTCCAATAAGGACTCTGTTTCTATTAGATGTGGTTCTTCTTTTGTTGCCATTCTTAATTTTTTTAATTCATGTATCATCTTGGTATACTCTCTAGCATTAAAAAGATCTATTATTTTATGATATCTTGATAAATAGGATACTCTATTAAATTGAAACCCAAGTAAGGTATCTGTTTTTTTGATGGTATAATCTGTTTTTAAATATAGATTGGGATTATTTTCTATATCCATTATTTGTTCTAACATTGTTATTGGTAAAGAAATGTCTATATTTGGTAATAATTCTTTATATTTAAATAAATCTAGATATGCATCTATATAATTTTCTTCCGCAATATTTATTTTATATGAATTATAATAGTCTACTGGAACTTCTGATGGTTCTTGAAATAATTCCTTTACATAGGTTTTGGCAGAAGAAGTTCTGCCTTTTTTTATTAGTAGTCGACTCATTGCTCGAAGATAGAATTCTCGGTTATCTTCTTTTATTTCTTCTAATTCCGAAAAGAGTTTTTCTAGGGTTTCATCTTTAAGTTTCGGACTTCTACACATATATTCTACTTTTTTTCTTAGTTCTCTAACATCCATATTTATTCCTCATTTCTATACTTATTTTCTTCTTTGTGTATATTTTACTGTGTTTTGTCTTTCAAATCCAACTAGATTTGCTAATTTCCTACTTGCTTCATTGTTTGGTTTTATTGTTAAAGTTAAAGTTTCTATTTCTGGATAGATTTCATACATTTTTTCACTAAACTCTTGAAGTAGTAAGACCCCTAAATATTCTTGTCTTCTTTCTGAAATGATTCCATAACTGATTTGATAGGAATCATTTTCTGTATAAATCGATATAAATCCTATTGGGATATCATCATAGTAAGAAATATATGCATGGTTACACCTATTATATTCTCTTCTTTTGTTTGTTTTTTCAATGTGGTATTCTAAGTTTCCTAAATACTTATCTTTTAAGTCCGCATTTTCTAGTTTTATAATTACGGTTTTATGATCGATATTTTTAGGATCATATTCTGCTAAAAAGAAATTATCTAATTCCATAGGCTCTCCTTATTATTGATTATTATAAGTATCCATAGCACTTCTTATTACATCATCCATATCATAATATTTATATTCTGCTAGTCTTCCACCAAAGATTACGTTTTGTTCTTGTTTTACTAGTTTTTGATATTCTTCTTTTCGTTTGTTGTTTTTTTCATCATTAATTACATAGTATGCTTCTTTTTCTTCTGTCCAGTCATCTGGATATTCATAGGTTACTACTGTTTTTTTACTTGGTGTTGATTCAAAATGTTTATGTTCAATTACTCTAGTGTAGTCTACTTCTCTTCCGGTATAGTTTACCACGGCATTTCCTTGGAAATTATCGGTATCTAATATTTGGGTATCAAAACGAAGAGAACGGTATTCTAGTCTTCCTAACTTACAATCAAAATATTCATCTAACATTCCAGTATAAACTATTTTTTTAGCGATACTTTTATAATATTCTTTCTTTTCTAAGAAGTCTTCTTCTAATTTTACTTCAATACCTTCTAACATTTTTTCTACTAGTTTTGTATAACCACCGATTGGAATTCCTTGATATTTATCATTAAAATAATTATTATCATAGATAAATCTCACTGGGAGTCTTTTGATAATAAATGCTGGTAAGTCAATGCATTCTCTATTCCATTGTTTTTCTGTATAACCTTTGACTAATTTTTCATAGATAGTTCTTCCTACTAGGGAGATGGCTTGTTCTTCTAAATTCCGTGGTTCCTGTGTAATTTCTTTTCTTTCTTCTTCAATATGTCTTTTGGCATCCTCTGGTGTTATTACATCGTCCCAGATTTTAGCAAAAGTATTCATATTAAATGGCATGTTATAGATTTCATTTTTGTACCTTGCTACTGGAGAGTTTGTATATCTATTAAACTCTACAAAACTATTTACATAGTTCCATACTTCTTTATCATCGGTATGAAAAATATGAGCTCCATATTTATGGACGTTAATTCCTTCTATTTCTTCAGTATAGATATTTCCAGCAATGTGATTTCTTTTTTCTATTACTAAAACTTTTTTTCCATCTTTTTTTGCTAGATTTGCAAATGTTGCTCCATATAGACCGGCCCCTACTATTACATAATCGTATTTCATAAATTATCCTTTCTAAAAATAAAAAGTATATGCAAAGATATACTTTCTATTGATTACTATATTTTCTATATAATTCAATTCTTTGATTAATTCTATCTTTACCTAGTATCTTCATAATAGAGAATAAATCAGGGGATTTTGTTCTTCCTGTAATCATAACACGAATGGCTTCGCAAATATCTCCAACATGTCCTTTATAATCGTCTGGATTTTTCTTATAATCTTTTGGACTTACTGCATAACCATGAGTACTTGCAAATTCTTTGGTTGCATTAAACCATTCTTCGTTTGTTGTATCTAGATTTAGTCCTTCTACGTATTTTTTGATTAATTCTATATCGTAAGTTTTATCTCCTTCATATTTACTATAGTTTTCTTTTTCAAACATAGAATCAATTGCATAGGAGAATTCCTCTTTTACATCCGAATATTTAGCAATATCTTTTCTAGGACGTGGACCATCTTTTTCAATACTTAAGAACTTAATCATATCCTCTTTATTTTCTTTTAATAGTTTATTATATTCTTTATCAAACTTTTCGGTATAAACTACAGTTTCATTATATACTTCTTCTCCACTCTTACGTGAGAAATAAGTTTTTGAAATGTTATTTAATTTATCTAAATCAAATAAAGTTCCTCCTACTGCCATTTTATCGAAGGTAAACTCAAAATCATTTATTGTTTTGTCTTGATTGTTTAGATACCATTCTTCAAAGTTTGAATTTAGTATCGTTGCTAGATAAAGATGTACTGCTGGGATTGGTATTCCAACTTCTTCATAATAAGAAACTTTTGCTTCTGGGTCTTTTCTTTTTGATAGTTTTCTAATGTTACCATTTTCCTTTTTTGTAATTGGTGCAGTATGTGCATATTCTGGACGCTTGAATCCTAAAATTTCAAACAATTGAATATGTAGTGGAATACTTGATACCCATTCATCACTACGAATGACATGTGTTGTATGCATTAGATGGTCATCAATGACATGTGCCAAATGATACGTTGGTGTGCCATCTTTCTTTAACAATACGGTATCCATATCGTGTTCTGGAAATTTCATTTTTCCTTTAATGCAATCAACTATTTCAATTTGATTGTTTGCATTTCCTGGAGATTTTAATCTAATAACATATTCTTCGTTATTTGCTAGTTTTTCTTTTACTTCTTCTAAAGATAAGTCTCTATCTACTGCATACATTCCATAAATACCTATTTTTGTTTTATTAATTTCTTGTTCTTCTCTAATAGAAGCAATTTCTTCTTCTGTCATAAAGCAAGGATAAGCTAGGCCTTGTTTAATTAAATCTTTTACATAAGTTTGATAGATTTCTGTTCTTTCACTTTGAATATATGGTCCATATGCTCCTCCTACTTTAGAACTTTCATTTGGAGTTATACTAAAAGCATCTAAGTCATTAAAAATACCTTCGGTACCATTTTCAATACTTCTTTTTTGATCTGTATCTTCAATTCTTAGATAGAATACACCATTACTTTGTTTTGCATATATATAATCACAAAAAGCACCAAAAAGGCTTCCCATATGAACAAACCCTGTAGGACTTGGTCCAAATCTTGTTACCATTGCTCCCTCTGGTAGGTCTCTTTCTGGATACATTTCTTCGTAATATTCTCTAGTTTTTGTTATATTTGGAAAAAGTAGTTCTGCTAATTCATTACGTTCTTCTTGTGTCATTTTCTCACCTCATTTGTTTTCTATTTAATGATAAACTAAAATAAGTAAAATTGCAAGAAAAAAGCCTTCTTTCAAATACTTTATAAATGGAAATAATAAGTGTCCGTACATCTAATTACCTAAATGTAAGTTATTTTATTGATTTAATAGTAACAT
>CALVRR010000040.1 GCA_944358705.1 uncultured Bacilli bacterium | reverse complement strand
GGATAATTTTGAGATACTACGTATCCACCACTTCCACGGAAGGTAACAGAGATACCTAAACGATTTGCCGTAGCTCTTGCTTGAGCCTCACTATCACCAGTAAAGTCGGGTAATAGTCCATAAGATGCACCAGAATTATAAGGTCCATAACCAATAACTTCTTTTTCATAAGGTTCATTGATAGAAAAACTAAATTCTTTAATAACTTCATGGTCTCTAATTTCTAAATTTTCTTCCATTGCTCGTACCACATCTTTTTTACTTTGCTCATTAGGAACATAATTATATAAAACCATTCTCATTCGTTCATCATAAATCATTTGACCAGAACCTTGCAGATATAATTGTTGAATATTTACTAAATTAGATTCATCAGTTGCTAAACTACGTTTTACAATATCCTTACCAACATTATAGAAAGATAAAATTTGTTTTGTAGTAAGATTGGTATCTAAACTATTTGAAACTGTATTCAAAATATCCATAAATTGGGAAACTTTAGTAATAGTTTTCATTTTATTAACTAATGCCATAACAATTTCTTGTTGATGTTGCCCACGACCAAAATCTCCATTGACAAGTTGTTTTCTATTTCTAGCATAAACTAGAGCTTCTTCACCATTTAAGGTTTGTGCTCCAGGATAAATACAAACTTGACCACCACGAGAAGAATCATCGGTACATAAAGTTTGTTCAACATTAATATCAACACCACCGACAGCATTAACTAATTTAACCAGACCTTTAAAATTAATTTTCGCATAATAATCAATGTTAATTCCAAAATATTCTTCAATAGTATTCATCATACAATCAGTACCATAACCAGCAGCATGAGTAATTTTATTTTCCGCTTTATCACTCCAGCAGGCAATAGGAACATAAGTATCACGAGGAATAGAAATCATAGTAGCATTTAATGTTTTAGGATTAAATGTAACAAGTATTAAAGTATCACCATTAGCAATCGCATTTTTACTTAAAACTTCATCCGTAGAATCAATTCCCATAAGTAAAATAGTAAATGGTTCCGTAATAGACTTACCACTAGATTCTATTTCAGTATCAGAAGTATCTGATTTTCTCATTTTTTTATCTTTAGAAAGTATGACTTTCGTATCGGTAGCAATATCTTCATATCCAGTAATATTAGAAAACATAGACACATAATTATCCGTAATAAACATAGCATCTAACTCACCAGCATATAAGTCCACT
Source organism: uncultured Bacilli bacterium (assembly GCA_944358705.1). GTDB lineage: Bacteria > Bacillota_I > Bacilli_A > RF39 > UBA660 > Faecimonas. Next base: position 10,908 of record CALVRR010000040.1, on the reverse strand, counting down.
AACATCGTAGAGTAATCATCATATTTCTTTATTTCATTATTATCTTCTAAGTTATTTTCTTTAATCATCTCTTGAGGAATAATATATCCTTCTGGAGATTTTTTATCTTTCAAGATTCCGATAGAATAATCTTTCATATCATTAACAGATTCTGCTTTATTATCACTCATTACTACTAAATCAGAGGTATAAGTAACAAACCGCTTATTAATACTATCAAGTTGTCCATATACATAGGCAATTACAATAGCAACAGCAAAGCAAACAAGAGAATATAAAAGCATAAAAGTAATTAACCCAATTCGTTTTGAACGTTTCTTTTTTCGTTTCTTAGAGACATTTCGTATTTTAAGGAATAAAATAAAATCGATAAGTATTAATATTCCAATAACAATATATCGCATTAAAGTTTCAATAGAACTAAGTAAAAATATTTCATATATTGCAAAACCACTAGTCAGTAATGCCAAAATAAAAAAGATAAATAACACAATCCTAATTTTAGGTTTTTTTTCTTTCATTTCGTTTTCATTTTCATGTTTAGCCATAATTACCTCCCGTATGAACAAAAACTTATTATCTAGCTTTTATTATTATATCTAAAAACGACCATTTTATCAACCCAAATAAGAGAATTAACGAAGAAAAAATACAGATTGTAAAATAGTGTAAAAAGTGTCGAAAAATAAAATTTTTAACAGGAACTATAGAATATTCTTGATATAATATAATTGAGATACTATAAGGAGGAGTGAAAGATGAAAAGGAAGTTACTATTCTTAAGTCTATTCATATTGGCTATTTTATTATATCCAAAAGACACATATGCTTTTTCTTCTGCTAATTATCAAAACAAATCGTTATGTGGAAAATTTGAGGTTGCTGGATTACATTCGGATGGAAAAATTGATCCTGTAGCTTGTTTCAGTACTTTTGAGAATGCCAAGAGTTACATGAAAAGTAATGGAGCAGACGATTTGGTTGTCTTTGGTAAAGTATCAGGAAAGACAAAAATATTAGATGCCAATTTAGCATTACTAGATTTAAGTGTAAATCCAACGACATTAACTTATTTTTACACGAATAATAATCTAACAGGTTCTTCTTATACATATATGGATACAGGTTCTTTATATGGAGGAGTAGATGGTGCATTAATTGACACGGGATATTCTAGTTCCAAAAAAGTCTATGTTGCGAAAGTAAAAATTGGAAACTTTACTGGTTGGATATCACAAGAAGCCTATGAAATCGTTCCCCTTACCTGGGTAAAATCTTCTAGTAGTTATACAGTAACAAGTGAAAGTATCAAACATAACTATGTAAATAAAATACAAGAAACTTATTCAGGATCTAAGGGAAGTGTCATTGGACCAAAACCAGAGATGCTATCCACAGGAACCTATTATAGTTATGATGGAAAATATTTTTATAAAGACAGAAAAACGATGTTAAAAGACTATAAAAAAGGTAATTACAATAATGCTGTAAATAAAAACAATGCTTACTATAACTATTACATGTATTTATCCAACCATACAAGAACCAGTTACTCAAGTCAAAATATTGATGAGTATATAAGAAATAATATGAAAATTACACAGGATGTTTATGGAAATGCTAGTAATGGTTCGAACTCTAGACTTTATGGAAAAGGAGTGTTCTATTATTACGCACAAGAAAAGTATGGGGTAAATGCTATTTTATCGTTAAGTTTAAGTAGAAATGAAACATCTCATGGACGAAGTAATTTAGCCGTAAATAAAAATAATGGTTTTGGATTAAATGCAGTAGATAGTAGTCCAACAGAATCAGCCAATTGGTATGCATCCTTTGCAAGTAGCATTTTAGGATACGCATCAAAATGGATTACTTATGGATATGCTCATCCAAGAGATTGGCGTTATTTTGGACCACAATTCGGAGATAAGTGGATTGGAATGAATGTAAAATATGCATCCGATACTTATTGGAGTGAGAAAATGGCAGCCCAATACTATGCCTTTGATAAAGCAAAAGGATTACAAGATTATAATTTTTATCAATTAGGAGTAGTAACAAGACAAGTAAATGCTAGAAGTGCTGCCAACAATAAGTCCAAACTAGTTTACTCTTATCCAGAAGCAGAAGATGCCGTAGTTATCATTGGTGAAACTGAAGGAGAAAAAGTAAACGGTGATGCTACTTGGTACAAAGTAGTAAGTGATTTAAATATTAACAGTAGTTATAATGAAATAACCTCAGGAGATTACAATTGGAATGGATATGTATATATTCCAGCTGCTTATGTCAAAAAAATAAACAAAGGAAAAAATGGTTATATTTCTCCAAATGAAGTAACGGAATACCAAGACAAAAACTATGAATATGATTTATATGTAGAAGATACTACATTACAACCAAAAGTAGCAAAAAGTAATAAGGAAACAACCTATTATTATGATTCAGCTCTAACAGCTAAGAAAAGTCAAAAATTATTAAAAGATCGCTATGTAATGGTTTATACAGCTACCTATGACGAAAACGGAGTAGCCGTATCTTATTTAGTAACATCGGATTATAAATTGGATCAAAAACACTGGGTACCAGCAGATTCTATTAGTTTTGTAAGTAGTAACTATGGTAAGTTCTCAGTAACAGCATCAGGAAATCAATACACCTGGGTAAATTCAACCACACAAGATACCAAAGCAACGTTAATTGGTGGACAATATCACAATTCTTATGCACCAATATTAGAAGAAAAAACAGTTAGTGGAAACAAATGGTACAAAATACCGGTGAGCTTAAGTGGTACAAAAAATATCTATGGATGGACATTAGCAAAAGCTCCAAATGTATCTGTAGAAAAACGATATAGTAAAGCAGAAAATACCGCTCCTATAATAACAGCAACAAACAAAACAATAGTACAAGGGACAAAATTTGATTATAAAAATGGAGTAACCGCCAAAGATAACGAAGATGGAGATATAACAGATAAAATAAAAGTAGTAGAAGAAACGGTAAAAATAGATGTGGTAGGAACGTATCAAGTAACGTATCAAGTAACAGACAAGAACAACACTACAACAACAAAAACAATTACCGTAACGGTAACAAAAAATAAAAAACCAGTAATTACAGCTGACGATAAAGAAGTAATAGAAAATAGAGAATTAGAGGAATTAGAGGGAGTAAGTGCCACCGACGAAGAAGATGGCAAGTTAGAAGTAAAAGTAAAAAATAGTACAGTAAAATTAGATGAACCTGGTATTTATGAAATTACTTATGAAGCAACAGATACCTATAAACAAACAACAGAAAAAACAATTAAAGTAACGGTAATAAAAGACGAAGCTCCGGTAATCAATGTAGAAGATAAAACAATTACCCAAGGAACAAAATTTAATCCATTAGAAGGAGTAACGGCCGAAGATAAAGAAGAAGGAAAAATAAAAGATATTAAAGTCATAAAAAATGATGTAAAAGAAAAAGAAATTGGGGAATATGAAGTGACTTATAAAGCTACGGATAGTTATAAGAATGAATCGACAAAAACAATAACCGTAACAGTAGTAGAAAACCAAAAACCAGTAATTAATGCTTCTGACAAAACCATTTATCTAAACGAAGATTTTGATCCATTAGAAGGAGTAAGTGCCACCGATCCAGAAGATGGTAAAATAAAAGAAATCAAAGTTTTGAAAAATGAAGTAAATACCAAAGAATCCGGAAAATATAAAGTAGTTTATCAAGTAGAGGATTACTTTGGTAATGTTGTAGAAAAAGAAATTATAATAACCGTAGAAGAAAAGAAACTAGAAGAAAAAGATGGCGAATTCTATTTAGAGTCCTTAGAATGGAAAAAAGATGGAAAATACTTTACCATCAGTGGTTATCTAATTATATATGATATCGACAACAAAGATAAAAAGTATGAAGTTGTATTAATCGATAAAGACACGAAAAAAGAATACTCAGTAGAAGTAGATGCTTGGACAAAAGACATTCCATATGACTTAGGAGAAGTAGATGGGAACAGTTATACCGAATCATGGTTTAAAGGAAAAATAGATTTGTCAGAGATTCCAAACGGAGACTATGACTTATATATGAAAGCAACATCAAATGAATTTTATACCATCCAAACCATGGACAATCTATTTAACAAACCAATTGATAAAAGAGGAGAAGACAACAATCACGGATATAACTTTAAAGTATTATTAAATTATAAATCTAAGAAGATGGAAATTAGTATTCGAGACGAATTATATACGACTTCTGTTGCTCCAACTTATAGAAATATGATAAACGACTATGAAGAAATCAAATTTAAAAATAACAAACTATATATATTAGGTTATTCTTATAATTACGAAGGTACTTATAAGAAAAAAGAAGATATTACACGAGTTTTAATATTAGAAAACCAAAAAGATTATAAGCAAGAATATATAGACTTAGGCAGTAAAAAAGGACCATATGAAATAACAACATTAGATAAGAAAGATAAAACGTATGCCTGGTATGAAAAAGAAATAGATATCTCAAATCTAGAAAAGGGTACTTATACATTACAAGTGTATACGAAAACAAAAGATGCTGAAGACTACAGTGAAATAACAGATATATTTGGTAATCTAAAAACACAAGAAACTACAATCAATGGCAAAACTTATCAAATTACATTGAATAGGGATAGACAAAATAGAATTGAATTAATAGTGAAATAAGACGATGGAAAAAATCGTCTTATTTTTTGAATTGATTAAGAAAAGAAATGTGTATATAATAAAAATAGAGGTGAATTATGAAAGATTTATTAGAAAAATATGCAAAAGTATTATTAGAGTCCTGCTTAAAAGTAGAGGCAAATCAACCATTATTTGTTAGTTTTAATGTAGAAAGAATGGATTTTGCAAGAATTGTAGAGAAAGTAGCATTTGAATTAGGAATAAAAGATATTTATTTTGATATCTCTGATCCATATTTAAAACACGAGGCATTAAAAAAATTAGAAGTAGAAGAGTTAAAAAACTTATCTTTTTGGAACAAAGAAATGTGGAATGTATATGCGAAAAAGCATGCAGCATTTTTAATGCTAACTTCCCAAACTCCAGGGTTAATGAAAGATATTGATGCGAAAAAAATGGCAGCTATGACAAAATATGGATACGAAACAAGAAAAGAATTTGATGCGATGCGAGATAAGTCCGAATTAGCTTGGTGCATTGCTGCGGTACCAACCGAAGCCTGGGCTAAAGAGTTATATAAAACTTCTCCAAATCCAGTAGAAGAATTATGGAATCAAATATTTGAAATCTGTAGTATAACGGAAAATGACCCAGTAAAAATTTGGAATGAGAAAACAAACAAATTGAAAAAAAGAGCAGAAAAACTAACTGCTTATCAATTTAAATCTTTAAAATATCAAAGCAGTAATGGTACAGACTTCCAAATAGATTTACCAGAAAATCATCGCTGGGCATCTGGAAACGAACTTTTAGCAAATGGAAAAGAAGTATTAGTAAATTTTCCAACAGAAGAAGTATTTACCTCTCCTGATTGCTATAGTGCCGAAGGAATCTTATACGCATCGAAACCATTATCTTATCAGGACACAATAATTGATGATTTCTACCTATCCTTTGAAAAAGGAAAAGTAACCGAAGTAGGAGCAAAAACAGGAGAACAAACATTAAAAGAAATGGTAAATATATGTGAAAATTCAAACCTATTAGGAGAAGTGGCTTTAGTACCATGCGACTCCCCAATAGCAAACCATAATCAAGTATTTTTAGAAACATTATTTGATGAAAATGCTGCCTGTCATGTAGCCTTAGGAGATTCATTTCCAGATTGCGTAGAAAATGGTTCTAAAATAGGAAAGAAAGTTTTGCAAGAAAAGTACAATTTAAATAAATGTGATTCTCATGTAGATTTTATGATTGGAACCAAAGATTTAAATATTACTGGAATTACTAAAGACCAAAAAGAAGTAGCGATATTTATAAATGGTAACTTTACAGAAGAATTCAACTAAAAAAGTTCAGACACAAATCTGAACTTTTATTGTGCAATGGTAATGGTAACCGTACTACAAGAAGTTGTATTACCACCACTAAATCCACTAATAGGAGCACCTGGTGTAAGGGTAGAAGTAGAATCACCTTTCACTACCACTTTAATTCCAGGACATTGACTAGTAATATGTTTCTTTAGTGCATTTGCAGTATTTTGAAAACTACCCATATAATTATTATAAATATTTCTTAATCCTGTAATTGTACATTCTCGACATACTACTTTATCTTCATCATCCTCGTCATCTTTATTACCAGAAGAACTATTACCTCCATTATTAGGCTTAGAATTACTATTATCACTAGAACTACTAGAAGAGTTTTCTTCTTCTTCACGATATTCGATATCTTTTCCATTACTTAAAGTAACCGTAATCGTAGTACCACTACTTACTTTACTACCAGCACGAATCGACTGTTTAATTGCCGTGTTTTTTTCTTTACTACTACTTTGGAAAACAAAATTATATTCTAAATCTAATTTATCCAAAGCTTCCATAACTTCTTTTTTCGACATACCAATTAAATTAGGAACTCTACATTCTTTACCATCAGAGATTGTAACAACAATACTATCTCCATTTTTAATGACTTCTCCTTTTTTATAGGAGTAGGAAATAACTTCTCCAGATGCGACATCTTCGCTAAATTCATGTCTTTCTTCGTAAGCAACATCATATTTTTCTGCCCATTTTCTAAATTCTTCATAACTCTGAAAAGACTGCATAACAAGACGTCCTTTCGAAATTACTGCCTTGATTGTCGTTCCTTGTTCAACCTTATCTCCTTCTTCATAATTTGCTGAAATTACATGATTTTCTTTTACTGAATCATCATATTTATTAGTAAATTCCAATTTTAATTTATTTTCTACAACCCAGTTTGTAATTTCTACCATACTCATTTTCTTCAAACGAGGAACTTTAATACTTTCTCCCTTGCTAATAGTAATCACTACTTTTTCATCTTCATCGTCTACTTTTACCATTTTACCAGCAGGAACACTTTGTTTTGAAACTTTACCACGTTCAATTTTCTTAGAAAATCCATCTTTTAATTCATAAGAAATACGATGCTGTTTTAAAAAGAAAGTAACTTCAAATTCACTCATACCAACAAAATCAGGAATTTTAACATCACTATCATCAAACTCTTCTCCTAAAGAAAAGGTAAGTTTTAACTTATCACTACGTTTCATACTACCAGAATTATTTTGCTCAATAACAGTATCAACAGCTTTATCTGACTCTACAAATTCTACTTCCACATTATTTAAATAGTTATCATTAACATATTCAATAACACGATTACTATCCCAACTAACCATATCAGGAATAATAATTTCCTTATCTGGATTTGGTCCTTCACTGATAGAAACAGTAAGTTCTTTCGTATCTTTTAATTTACTTCCTTCTACATTATCTTGTGAAATAATATGATAAGCAGGAATCATATCACTATACTCATAATCCTGGGTTAAAGTAACTTTATTTTTCGAAGCCCAGGAAACTACTTCCGTTAAACTTTTTCCAGTAAAATTTTCTACTTGTCCCAAAGAAGGAATAGAAACAATTCCAAGAGTTGCTAAAGATCCAAATACATGAAAGGAGAAAAGAAAGATACTCCCTAAAGCAATCGCACCTTTCTTACGACTTGGATTAGTAACACAAATCGCAACGAATAGGATAGAAAAGATTACTAAAATGACGCTACTAATGACATTTTGAAAAAAGTTAGAACCATTTTGTCCCTTCCATAAAGTAATACCAAAATAAACTAAACTACTAACAAGTGTTAAAATCAACAAAAAATTAATCAAAGGATGTTTTTTATTCTGTTGATTTCTTGTATTATAAGACTCCCTAGATATTTTTTTGGGAGAGTAATTAGCGGAATAATTTTTTTTCGAATTCATAATACCACCTCATTATCTTATATATACATTATATAATAAGGAATAGAAAATAGAAATAAATAAGAAAAACTAGACTGTAAAGTATACAAAAAAATATTGAAAGGAAATCACTAATAAAAAACCATAACACGAACTAAAAAATCTTTAAAGTAAAATCAATTTGTACTTTATATAAAACTAAGGGGAGTAGAAAACATTGAAGTTTGAAAACAGTTATAAAATATGGTACAATTTAGATGGTTAAAGATATAGGGGTAAATCTTGATATTTTTTGTTAACACAAGAATAGCAAAAAGTATGTTATAAATGGATTTTAGTTTGAGGTGAATGATGATGGATAGTAAGAAACGAACAATTTATTTTGATTCATTAAAAATAATTGCTTCCTTCGCTGTTGTTTTAATCCATGTTATCAGTCAGTTTTGGTATGGAACAAATCCAAGAAGTCTTAATTTTATTTTTTTAACGATTTTTGATGGAATGATGCGGTATGCAGTACCCATATATTTAATGATTAGTGGAGCAATATTTTTGAATGAAAATAAAAAAATAGATATCAAGACATTATTTAAAAAATATATTTTAAAAATATTTATAATCTATGTAATTTGGAACATGATTTATATGTTGGGCACAAACTTATTTTTATGGAAACAACCCTTCCGCATGAAAATGGTGATAGATTCTTTAAAAAATACAATGTTAGGAAACTCTATTTATCATTTATCTTTTTTAGTTACTATCCTTGGTTTTTATTTATCGGTACCTATATTAAAATTGGTTACCAAAAAGGAAAATAAAAAAAATATAGAATATTTTATTATAATTACTTTACTATTTACGAGTTTATTTCCTTTAATTAGTCATTTTTGTAAAATAGAGGTTAAATACCCACTTATGTTTACTGGATTTGTTATTTATGTCATTTTAGGTTATTATTTAAACACATTTTCTTTAAACAAGAAAAATACTTATATTTTATATAGTATGGGAATAATAAGCTTTATTATAACTGTAATTGGAACTATTCTATATTCAAATAAATTAAATTATCCTGACGAGTATCTTCTAGGGTATATGACTCCTAATGTAATTATTTTTAGTACTGCTATTTTTGTCTTCTGCAAAAATAGAAAGTACAATTCTCCAAAATTAGTAAAAGGAATAAACTTTTTAATTAAATACTATTTTGGTGTTTATTTAGTTCATGGACTAGTCATTGGTTTATTAAAAACGAGGGGATTTTTTTATTTTGAAATTCCACTAGTACTTTTAATTTTGTTGCTATCGATAATCGTTTATATGATTTCACTACTGATTACATTGATAGCATCAAAAATACCAATAGTAAAATATTTATTTAAGATGTAATAGATAATTATTGAAAAATAAGAAAGGTGAGAATATGAATACTTGGATAAAAAAGAATTTTAACACTTTGCTAGTAATTTTTCTTTTACTACAACCAATACTAGATTTAATAACAGGACTAGGATTGCATATATGGGAAGTAAATATAACGTTTGGTATCATAATCCGAATATTATTTTTATTATTTCTTGTATATAGTGTTTTATTTATATATAAAAAGAAAGAAACCTATCCATTTTATGGCATATTATTATTCTATGGTCTGTTTTATGTATTAGGTATTATTTTATTTAAAAATGGAACAGGATTCTTTTCAGAAATTCGAGGGTTGTGTAGAGCATTTTATTTTCCAGCTCTTTTGATATCGTTATATAGTATCAAAGAAGAAATAAATATTAGTAAAATGGCATTAATGGTAATATTAATTACATACTTGGTAGGTATCTTAGTACCAAATTGTCTAAATATAGGATTTAAAAGTTATGAAATTACAAAAGCAGGTACGCTAGGATTCTTTAATTCTGCCAATGAAATTAGTGGTATTATTTCCATATTAACGCCAATAATGGTTTTAATACTAGTAAGTACCAAAAAAATAATTCCATCTTTGATAATTATAGGAATGTACTTAGTAGTAATATTAACCATTGGAACAAAAACCCCATTAATATCTTTAGGTATAACCATATTTTTTGCTTATCTATGGTTTGTCACTAAGGAAATAAAGAAAAAAAGTTATAAAAAGATACTTCTATCTTTTCTTGTCTTAGTAGTTGCAACAACAGGAATAATAATAGTATTACCAAAGACCAATTTTTATAAAAATATAAAGACGCATCTAGATTATTTAAAAGTAGATAATGTAGTAGATGTATTCCAAAATAAAGAATTAATAGATCATTTTATTTTCAGTCAAAGACTAACTTTCCTAGAAAATAGACAATTAGATTATTATCAATCGAATACTTATCAAAAATTATTTGGTATAGGATATTTAAATGGAACAGAAACTGCAAAAGCAATAGAAATGGACTATTTTGATATATATTACTCTCACGGTATAATAGGATTTATTATCTATTTTGGAATCTATGGATATTTCTTTTATTTAATTATGAAAAAAAGAAAAAAAGTAGACTTTTCAATGTATATGATATATGTAAGTATATTATTAAGTATTATATTATCCTTTATTACTGGACATATTATTACCGCTCCAGCGGTAAGCATTTTAGTAGTGATAATATTACTAATGTTAGTAAAAAAGGAAAAGAAAAGATTACTATTTACAGCTTATAGCTTAAATTTAGGAGGAATAGAAACCGCTTTAATTAATCTAGTAAATCGAATTGATTTAGACAAATATGATGTAGAAATTATTTTAGAAAAGAAAGAAGGAATTTTCTTAGATAAAGTAAAAAAAGAAATTACAATAAAAGAATTCAAAGTTTATAATAATAAAAATAAGATAATCAGAAAAATACGAAATCTATCTCAAAGAATCATTTATACAATAGTTAATTATCATACTTATGATTTTAGTTGTTGCTACGC
>CALVRR010000039.1 GCA_944358705.1 uncultured Bacilli bacterium | reverse complement strand
AGAGTTTCGTCTTTTTTTAATTTAATGCCAAGAATTAGAAATAATGTGCTATAATATACGAAGAAAAAGGGAAGTGATATCATGAATGATACAATAGCAGCAATATCAACCGCTCTAGGAGTGGGCGCAATTTCCATAGTTCGTCTAAGTGGAAATGATGCTATAGAAATTGTAAATAATTGTTTTAAAGGGAAAGATTTAACGAAAGTAGCAAGTCATACTATTAATTATGGACATATCGTAGATAAAAATGAAATAATTGATGAAGTATTAGTATCTGTTATGAAATCACCAAAAACTTATACAACAGAGGATGTAGTAGAAATTAATTGTCATGGAGGAGTTATTTCTACAAAACGTATTCTAGAAACTATGTTAACACACGGTGCAAGATTAGCAGAACCAGGTGAATTTACAAAACGTGCTTTTTTAAATGGTAGAATTGACTTAGTAAAAAGCGAAGCTGTCATGGATATTATCGATAGTAAAAGTGAAGAAGCAAATAAATTAGCATTATCACAATTAAGTGGTACCACATCAAATATGATTAAAAAGTTTAGAGAAAAATTAAAACAACTACTTGCTAGTATCGAAGTAAATATTGACTATCCAGAATATCATGATATTGAGGTAGTAACCAAAGATCACATAAAAACATCAATAAAAGATATGAAAAAAGACCTAGAAGAAGTAATTAAAGAATCAAAAAATATGACATTAATTAAAGAAGGAATTAAAACAGTAATTATAGGAAGACCAAATGTAGGGAAAAGTAGCATTTTAAACAAATTACTAGAACAAGAAAAAGCTATCGTAACAGACATTGCTGGAACAACCCGCGATATTGTGGAAGGAGAAATTTATCTAGACGGAATTCTATTAAATATCATAGATACTGCCGGAATACGTTCTACAGAAGATATTGTAGAAAAGATGGGAGTAGAAAAAAGTCTATCTATGATAGAAGAAGCAGATTTAGTAATTGTAGTTTTAAATAACAATGAAAAGTTAACGAAGGAAGATGAAGAGATATTAGCAAAAACAAAAGACAAACAAAGAATTATTGTAATTAATAAAAATGATTTAGAGAAAAAGCTAGATATTTCAAAGAAAGAATTAAAAAATATAGTAGAAACAAATACAAACACAGTTGAAGGAATCAAGCAATTAAAAGAAAAAATTATTGAATTATTCCAGTTAGAAACTATAAAAACAAAAGATTATACATATTTAACAAATGCTAGACAAATCTCTTTAGCAAAAAAAGCATATCAAAGCTTACAAGATGCAGAAGAGGGAATACTTCAAGACTTGCCAATTGATATGGTAGAAATTGATTTAAAAGAAACATTTGATCTATTAGGAGAAATTATAGGAGAAACTTATAGTGAAGAAATATTAGACCATTTATTTGCAAACTTCTGTGTAGGAAAATAGGGGTGATAACATGAAATATGAAATAATAGTTGTAGGTGGAGGACATGCTGGATGTGAAGCAGCTCTAGCAGCAGCAAGAAAAGGTCATAATACTTTATTAGTAACATCAAATATAAAGAATATAGCTGATATGCCATGCAATCCATCCATCGGTGGTCCAGCCAAAGGAATTGTAGTAAGAGAAATTGATGCTCTGGGCGGAGAAATGGCAAGAAATGCGGATAAAGGTGCATTACAAACAAAAATGTTAAATACAAAAAAAGGTCCAGCCGTACAAGCATTACGTTTTCAAGCGGACAAAGTAACTTATCCACAAGAAATGTTAAAAACATTAAAATCCACAAAAAATTTAGAAATAAAAGAGGCAATGGTAGAAAATCTTTTAGTAGAAGATAAAAAAATAAAAGGAATAGAATTAGAAGATGGTACGAAGATAAATGCAGATGCTGTAATATTAACAACAGGAACTTATTTAAAGGCAGTAGTGTTAGCTGGTTCCGAGAAGAAAAGCAGTGGACCTCACGGAGAAAAAGAATCTAAATTTTTAAGTGATAACCTAAGAAAATTAGGCTTTACAATCAAAAGATTAAAAACAGGTACACCTCAACGAATTGATAAAAATTCTATAGATTATAGCAAAACTCAGGAAGAAAAAGGAGATTCTATAGCTCATACATTTTCTTTTGATAATATTGTATATAGAAAAGCAGAAGACCAAATTTCTTGTCACTTAATTTATACTACAGAAAAAACTCACGAAATCATAAAAGAACACCTAAATGAATCTAGCATGTATGGTGGTTATGTCGAAGGAATAGGTCCAAGATATTGTCCATCCATTGAAGATAAAGTAGTGCGCTTTAGTGATAAAGAACGTCATCAATTATTCTTAGAACCAGAAAGTCTATATTATGATGATATTTATATTCAGGGGTTTTCCACAAGTATGCCTAAGGAAGTACAAGATTTAATGGTTCATAGCTTACCAGGATTAGAAAACGCAAAAATATTAAAATATGGTTACGCCATCGAATACGATGCAATTGACTCTAAGCAATTAAAAAGGTCCTTAGAAACAAAATTAATAGAGAATTTATATACCGCTGGACAAATAAATGGAACCAGTGGTTATGAAGAGGCTGCTGGGCAAGGATTAATTGCGGGTATTAATGCTTCCTTAAAATTAGAAGGAAAAGAACCATTAATATTAAAAAGAAATGAGTCATACATAGGAGTATTAATTGACGACTTAGTAACAAAAGGAGTAAAAGATCCTTATCGATTATTAACTTCCCGTGCGGAATATCGTTTATTACTAAGAAATGACAATGCAGATTTAAGATTGACAGATTATGGCTATCAAGTAGGTTTAATAACCAAAGAAAAATATCAATTTTTTCAACAGAAAAAAGAAAACATAAAAGAGTTGACTGAAATATTACAAACAACAAGAATTACTCCAAAAAAAGAAATAAATGAGTATATTGAAAAGATTCCATCAACGCCATTAAAAGATGGAATATCTCTATATGATTTCTTAAAAAGACCAGAGGTAACATTAGATAATATAAAACATTTTTTAGAAATAAATTATACGAAAGAAGAACAAGAGCAAGTAGAAATTAATGCAAAATATGAAGGTTATATAAAAAAAGCAAATAAAGAAGCCGCAAAAATGCTATCATTAGAAGAAAAGAAAATTCCAGAAGATATAGATTATGATAAAGTTCCAAATTTAGCTAGCGAAGCAAGACAAAAATTAAGTGAAGTAAGACCGACAACGATAGGACAAGCATCACGAATTAGCGGGGTAAATCCTGCAGATATATCAATATTAATGGTATATTTAAGAAGGAATGATTAAATGACAGAAAAAGAATTTATAGAAGAAATAAAAAAAATAGGAATAACGCCTACCAAAGACCAATTACAAAAGCTAGAAAAATTTTATCAACTGCTAATAGAATGGAATCAAAAAATTAATCTTACTAGAATCACAGAAAAAGAAGAAGTCTATCTAAAACACTTTTATGATAGTCTAACGATAGCTAAAGAAATTAATCTTTCTAAAGTAAATACTTTATGTGATGTTGGAACTGGAGCTGGTTTTCCAGGAATCGTCTTAAAAATATTTTATCCTAATTTGAAGATAACATTAATTGATTCACTTTTAAAAAGAGTAAAATATTTAAATGAAATCATAAAAGAATTAGAGTTAAAAGATATCATTGCAATTCATACAAGGGGAGAAGATTACCACGAAACCTTTGATATTGTAACTGCAAGAGCAGTAGCGAATATAGAAAAATTATTAAAATATACTATGCATTTAGTAAATTCCGATGGAAAACTAATTGCAATGAAAGGCAATATAGAAGAAGAATTAACAGACGAAGTACAAAGAAAAATAAACAAAGTATATAATATAGAAAAAATAAATAAATTTTATTTACCAAAAGAAAACAGTCATCGTAGTTTAGTAATCATAAAGAAGAAAAGGTAGTAGCCCTTTTTTCTTTTTGTTTTTTCTTGAAAGGCTTTAGAAAATAGTCTATAATGATAACATAGGATTACTAGGAAGAATAAAAAGTGAGGGATGGATATGCAAGAGCAAAATAAAGATGAAGTAGTTTATCTATATTTAGACGACATTATACCAAACAGATTTCAACCCCGTGAAGTTTTTGATGAACGAGCTTTAAAAGAACTTGCAGTATCAATCAAAGAACATGGTGTAATACAACCAATTATTGTACGAAATGTAAATGGTAAATATGAAATTATTGCCGGAGAAAGAAGATATAAAGCTTCAGCATTAGCAGGACTAACAAAAATCCCAGCAATTATTAGAAATTTAGATGACAAAGAAAGTTCCAAAGTAGCATTACTGGAAAACCTTCAAAGACGAAATTTAAATCCCATAGAAGAAGCAAGAACATATCAAAAAATATTAGAATTAGACCAGATGACTCAAGAAGAATTAGCAAAAACCATGGGAAAAAGTCAATCTGCAGTAGCAAACAAGATTAGATTATTAGGACTTTCAGATGAAGTACAAGAGGCATTACTAAAAGAACAAATTTCAGAACGTCATGCTAGGACACTACTTAATATTCCAGATAAAAAGAAACAAAAAGAAATGTTGAAAAAAGTAATCAACGAAAAAATGACGGTAAGAAAATTAGAACAAGAAATAAAAGAAATGTATCCAAAAGAAGAGAAAGGAGAGCCTATGAATAATTCTGTAAGCAACCCATCATCTACCCCAATAACAGCAGCATCTTTTGTTAATGATAATCCATTAATACCAACGGCAGAATTACCAGAAGATACGAACGACTATGGTAAAATAAAAATAGCGCCTCCAGAAGGAGAAGAAGAACATACTCCGAGATTTATTAATTATGGAGAAATTGATGATGAAGATGACGAAGATGATGAGGAACCAGTAGGAGGAATAAACCCATCTAGCCAGCAAGGAATTCCAGACATCAAGGATATTAAACGAAATGCTATAGATATCAATGCTCCTCAGGCTCCGGAATCAACGGCAGATTTAGATAGTTTATTAAATATCACGCCAGCATCTACAAATAATGTACCAAAAGAATCTCATGAAACTTATAGATTTATTACTCCAGCCGAAGAAATTGTAAAAACTGATGATAGTAAAGCAAAACAAGAGAAAGCAGAAGATTACTTTAAAACACCAGATTTAATTCCAGTAGATTTACCAGAGGAAGTTCAAACGAAAAATACCAACACAGTATCTTTAGACGAAATAGAGGCGAAATCAAAATCTCCACTACAACAATTAACATCAACGAGTCAAAGAGATTCTCGGTTTGAACAACCAATGTTGAAAAATAATAATCTAAATACAACTCTATTTGGAGAAATACAAAGACCAGAAGCAAATACGAAGAAAAATGAGCAATTCACAGTACAAAAATCAATTGATATGATAAGAAATTTAGTAGAAGAATTAAATAAGCATGGAGTAAAAGCCGATATTGATGAGATGAATTTCTCAAAATCATATCAGATTATTATAAAATTAGACAAAACAGCAGAATAATACAAGTAGATAAAAATCTACTTTTTTTGCGAAAAGCATTTAAAAAATAACTTTTATTTGATACAATAAATTAGTAAAAATGGAAACAGGTGATAAACATGGGAAAGGTGATATCTTTAGTAAATCAAAAAGGTGGAGTAGGTAAAACTACAACAAGTATCAATCTTTCTGCTTCCCTAGCAGTATTGGGAAAAAAGGTATTATTAATAGATTTAGATCCCCAAGGAAATACTACAACAGGAGTTGGAATTAACAAAGGTGATATTGATCGAAGCGTATATGATGTTTTAATTGGTGAATGTAAAATAGATGAAGCTATGATAAAGACTAAGTATAAGAATTTATATGTTCTTCCAGCAACGATAAACCTAGCAGGATTAGATATAGAATTGGTAGAAAAGAGTAAACAAGAATCTGGATTTCTAAAAGGGGAACAATTAAAAATACATTTGGCAGATATTAAAGATAGTTTTGATTATATTATTATTGATTGTCCACCATCTTTAGGAATTATAACAACAAATGCTCTAACAGCTTCAAACTCCGTAATAATACCAGTACAATGCGAATTCTTTGCTCTTGAAGGAATTACACAACTATTAAAAACAATCATGCTAGCACAAAAAAGTCTAAATCCAACGTTAGATATTGAAGGAGTCTTATTAACAATGCTAGACTCTAGAACAAATTTAGGATTTGAAGTAGTAGATGATATTCGAAAATTTTTCAAAGAAAAGGTATACAATACAATAATTCCAAGGTTAGTTCGTCTAACAGAAGCTCCATCCCACGGAGAGCCAATTATTGCCTATGATCCAAAAAGTCGTGGAAGTGAAGCTTACTTAAATCTTGCAAAGGAAGTGATTGAAAGAAATGGAAAATAATAAACGTAGAGCCTTAGGTAGAGGTTTAGAAGAACTATTTTATAATGAACCAATAGCTTATGATAAAATGGAAGAAAAAATATTAACAGAAACACCAAAAGAAGAAATTGTAAATGTAAAAATAGATGAATTAAGAAGTAATCCATACCAACCTAGACAAATATTTAATGAAGAAGCATTGAAAGAATTGTCAGATTCTATTAAAGAGTATGGTGTATTTCAGCCTATTATTATAAAAAAGAGTATTAAAGGATATGAAATCATTGCCGGTGAACGTCGTGTAAAAGCATCAAAGATGGCAGGATTAGAAGAAATTCCAGCAATTATCAGAGATTTTACCGATGAAGAAATGATGGAAATCGCACTATTAGAAAATTTACAAAGAGAAAATTTAAATCCAATAGAAGAATCACGTGCCTATAAAAAATTAATAGAAACTTTAAATATTACTCAAGAAGAATTAGCGAAAAAACTAGGCAAAAGCAGAAGTTATATTACCAATATGATAGGGTTACAGACGCTACCAAATACAATACAAAACATGATTTCAGATAATAAAATGAGTATGGGACATGCAAGAGTTCTAAGTAAATTAGAAAACCAAAATCAACAAGAAGAGTTAGCAGAAAAAATAATCACAGAAGGAATGAGTGTTCGAGAATTAGAAAATTTAACACATTCTCCAGAAAAATTTGAAAGAACACACAAAATTCAAAAACATACTCAGAAATTAAGCGAATATCAATATATAGAAGACGAACTATGTGAAAAATTAGGAACTAAGGTAAAAATAAAATCCAATAAAATAGAAATTAGCTTTGTAAATGGTAACGATTTAAATCGATTGCTAGAGATAATGAATTTAGATGCGAGGGGGTAACTTTAATTGAAGATATTTGATATAATACCAATTGATATTAAGCATATAATATATCCAGTAATATATATAATTATTGGTATTATTTGTTATAAAATTGTAAAAAAGATTATCAATCAAGCATTAAAACCTGCAAAATTAAAAGGACACCAAAAACAAAGAGCAAATACTATCAGAATAGTAATATTAAACATTATAAAATATATCATAGGTGCCTTTGTATTACTTGCAATCCTTGCTAATTTTGGAATTAATGTAAAATCAATTGTAGCTGGACTTGGAATAACCACGGCTATTATAGGTTTAGCTTTTCAAGATTTGGCAAAAGACTTTATTGCAGGAATTTCTATTATTACCGAAAATCAATTTGAAGTAGGGGATACCATTGAATATGATGGATTTATGGGAGAAGTTGTTTTTTTAGGATTAAAAACAACAAGAATTAGAGATTATAAAGGAGCAACAAAGATTATTGCAAACCATAAACTTGATACTGTTATTAATTACAGTTTACACGATTCCTTGGCTATTATTGATCTAGGCATTTCCTACGAAGAAAACCCAGAAAAAGTAGCAGTTGCTTTAGAAGAAATCAAAAATGAGATAGAAGGTAAAGTACCAAACGCTACAGGAGAGATTCAAGTCTGGGGATTAGATGAATTTGAAGATTCAACCATGAAATATAGAATAGTAGTGGAAACAAAACCAAATGAGCAGTATGGTGCACAAAGATTTTTACGTAGTGAATTTAAAAAAGGGTTAGATAAAAGACATATAAAAGTATCTTACCCACAAATAGAGGTGCATAATGGAAAATAATAATTATACCGTCGGTACCAAAGTAATTATGAAAAAACAACATCCATGCGGAACAAATGAATGGGAAATAACAAGAGTTGGTGCTGATATAAAAATAAAATGTATAAATTGTGGAAGAACGGTTTTAATACCACGAATAGAATTTAATAAAAAACTAAAGAAAATTATTTCCCAGGAAGGATAAAAATATGAAGGAACGAAGAAAATTAAAACTCAAAAAATTTTATTTTCATCCAATAACTGTATTCTTATTTTTAATAATAGCAACCATCCTATTGAGTGGAATTTTATCACTCTTTGAAATGCAAGCAACTTATAATACAATCAACCCAAATACCAATGAATTAGAACCAACGTTAGTAGCGGTTGAGAATCTTTTTAGTTTTGATGGAATGAAATTTTTAATTGGAGATGCAACAACTAATTTTATAAGTTTTGCCCCTTTAGGAACTCTATTATTAGCATTAATTGGAATAACAATTGCAGAAGCAACCGGGCTAATTGAAACAGTAACAAAAAGATTCTTCTCAAAAATGCCAAAAGAAATTTTCACATTTATAATATTATTTATTGCTACAATTTCATCATTAATTAACGAAGTAGGATATGCAATTCTAATTCCACTAGTAGCCTTGATGTATTTTATAAATGGAAGAAACCCGATACTAGGAATTATTACAGCTTTTTGTGGAGTAGCCTTTGGTTACGGTGTAACAATATTTGTAGGATCTATGGAAATAGCTCTAATGGATTATACAAGAACAGCAGCCTGGTTAATTGATGATGGTATGCACATTTCCTTAACCTCCAATCTATTCTTTATCATAGCAACATCTATTTTAATATCAATTATCGGAACAATAATCATAGAAAAAATTATTGCTCCAAAGATAGGAAAATATAAAAAAGAAGAAGAATTTGCTAAAACAGAACAATATAGAATCATTAATTTAGAAGAAGAAGAACAAAAAAGAATTGAACGTGAGAAGTATGAAAAAAGAGGTCTAAGATTTGCTTTAATTACAAGTATTGTCGTACTATTACTATTTATTTATATGTTAATACCAGGCCTACCATATTCTGGAATGCTATTAGATATGACAGAAAAAACATATCTAAACCAATTATTTGGAGATAATTCATATTTCCAATCTGGATTTACTTACCTTGTAACGCTATTATTAGTCTTCGCTGGTCTAGCTTATGGACTTGGAGCAAAAACTATAAAAAATGACAAGGATTTAATTGAAGAAGTAGGACGTAAATTTAGTAAAATAACATATTTATTTGTATTAATATTTGTAGTATCACAATTTATAGCAGTATTTAAACAAAGTAATATAGGTATAATCATTACTGCTTGGTTAGCGAATCTATTAGAACATTTAGAATTTAGTGGAATTCCATTAATTGTTGTAACATTACTAATTATTGCAATATCGAACCTTGTATTAACTAGTCCTACAACAAAGTGGATGATTTTTTCTCCAATTGTAGTACCAATGTTTATGCAAGCCAACATATCTCCACAGTTTGCACAAATAGTAATGAGAGTTGGAAACTCAATGACCAATGGATTTACTCCAATTTTGGCATCATTTGTTATTTATATAGGATATTTAAATGTCTATAACTTAAATAAAAATAAACCAATTACAATTAGAAAGTCATTAAAAATGATTACTCCATATTTCTTAATTATTTCTATTGCATGGATTTTAATTGTAGTAGGATGGTATATTACCGGATTACCTATAGGTCCAGGAGTATCTCCAACATTATAACACCGTAAGGTGTTTTTTCTTGCAAAAGAAAAAATATATTATATAATAATAAAAGAAAAGAGGTAGAAATATGAGTTTAACCGCAGGAATTGTAGGATTACCAAATGTAGGTAAATCAACACTTTTTAATGCAATAACAAATCAAAAAATATTAGCAGAAAATTATCCATTTGCAACAATCGAACCAAATGTTGGTGTAGTAACCGTACCAGATGAAAGAATGGATAAATTAAAAGAAATGTATAATCCAGAAAGATTTATCCCAACCGCATATGAGTTTACTGACATTGCAGGGTTAGTCAAAGGAGCATCTAATGGAGAGGGACTAGGAAATAAGTTTTTATCCCATATTAGAGAAGTAGATGCTATTGTAGAAGTAGTACGTTGTTTTGATGATGGAAAAATTATTCATGTTGATGGAAATATTGATCCAATTAGAGATATTGAAACCATCAATTTAGAGCTTGCGATAGCTGACCTAGATGTAATTAAGAATCGTTTAGAAAGAGTAGCAAAAAAAGCTCGTACAACAAAAAATAAAGAAGATGTAATAGAGAAAGAAGCCTTAGAAAAAGCCAAAAAGGCTTTGGAGGAAAATAAAGCTCTAAGACAAATTGAATTTACAGAAGAAGAAAGAAAAGCTATCAAATCTTACAGTTTTTTAACTTTAAAACCAATAATATATCTAGCTAATATAAAAGAAAGTGAACTAGGAAACCCTGATAACGAATATGTAAAGAAAGTAAAAGATTATGCATCTCAAGAAAATGCTCAAGTAGTTAGTTTATGTGCTAAAGTAGAAGAAGATCTAAGTGAATTGACGAAAGAAGAAAAAGACGAGATGTTAGAAGCTCTTGGTTTAGATGGTTCTGGTTTAGATAAATTAATTCAAGCAACCTATGATATTTTAGGTCTAGCAACTTATTTTACAGTAGGTAAAGATGAAGTAAGAGCATGGACTTTCCGTAAGGGAATGAACGCCAAACAATGTTCTGGAATTATCCATACGGATTTTGAAAAAGGATTTATTCGAGCAGAAGTAATGTCATATAATGATTTAATAGAATGTGGTAGTGAATTAAAAGTAAAAGAAGCTGGTCGTGCAAGATTAGAAGGAAAAGATTATATAATGCAAGACGGAGATATTTGTCATTTCAGATTCAATGTATAATATAGAACACACACAACAAAAATTAGCTAAACAATTAGAAAAATATACTCTTATAATCAGGAAGGAATTTCAAGGACTAATTCCCACAGCAACAGAGGATAGATTAAATAGTATAAAAGATTATACGAAATCTATAGAAATAAAAGATAGTCAAACAATAAGTTTATTTTTATCTTTTAAACGTTTTTTAAAGTATTCATCCCAATAATATAATTCATCCAAACTCATATCTATGCCAGTTCGAGAAAATTTAAGAATATAGTTATAATTCTCTTGAGCTTTAGAATAGTTATAATAATATTTTTCTTTCTACAATATGTTTTGTTTGAACATCCGTTACAAACATAAGGAAATCTTTGCGTTTTTTCACATTCTTTAAAAATACCTTTTCCTGTGATTCTTCTTTTCTTAATTTCTCTAGAAATAGTAGAAGATTCACACACTAAAATATTAGAGATATCTTTTAATTTGTAATTTAATTTAAGCAAATTCTCAATTAATATTCTATCTTCAATTGTTAATCTTTTTTTCATAGTACAACCTCCTTAACTCCCTTGACAAAGAAAATAATTGATTAAGGTATATTAAAAGATATTATTAAACTAAATGCAACTTTAAAAATATATAAAATATAACTTGCATTTACTTCTTAAACCAACAAATGAACAAATAAAACTAGACAAAAGAAAAAATAGTTGTTATAATACTAACGAGTATTTTAAATACTCCTTGCTACATAGGTAGCCATTAGTCCAAAAGGAGGTGTAACAAATGAGAAAGTATGAAATTATGTTCATTGTAAGACCAGATATGGAAGAAGCTGAAATCGCAAAAACAGCAGAAGGTCTAAAAAAAGTTTTAGAAGATGGAAAAGCAAAATTTGTCGAAGAAAAAAATATGGGACAAAGAGAATTAGCTTACGAAATCAGAAAATTTAAAACTGGATATTATTACTTATTCGTAGTAGAAGCAACTCCAGAAGCAGTTGCTGAATTCGACCGTGTTGTAAGAATTAACGAAAACTTACTTCGTCACTTAATTGTAAAAGTAGAAGACTAAAAAAGAGGTAGAATATGAATAAAGTATTTTTAATAGGAAGATTAACTAGGGACCCAGAATTAAGATATACAGGAAGTAATACAGCAGTAGCAACTTTTTCCTTAGCAGTAAATAGAAATTTTACAAATGCTAGTGGAGAAAGAGAAGCTGACTTTATTAATATTGTTGTTTGGAGAAAACAAGCTGAAAATGTTAAGAACTACTTATCACAAGGAAGTCAAGTAGCCATTGATGGTCGTATTCAAACAAGAAGCTATGATGATCAAAATGGTCAAAAACGATATGTAACAGAAGTAGTTGCAGACAATGTAGAATTCCTAGGTTCAAAAGGGTCATCAAATAATATGAATGCTAATAACTCTGCTTCAACAACAAACGCAGAGCCTACACCTTATGACTTTGGTCCAAGTTCGGAACCAAAGACTACAGATGTAGATAGCAATCCTTTCGCTGATTTCGGTTCTAGTATCGAAATAAGTGATGATGAATTACCATTCTAAAAAAGGAGGAAGAAAAATGGCAGAATTTGGACGCAGAAAGAAAAAAGTATGTATGATGTGTACTGGTGCAACAGTTGACTATAAAAATCCTGAAACATTAAAAAGATATGT
>CALVRR010000038.1 GCA_944358705.1 uncultured Bacilli bacterium | reverse complement strand
TTTGCCGATTTAGCTCAGTTGGTAGAGCAGCGCATTCGTAATGCGGAGGTCGAAGGTTCAAGTCCTTTAATCGGCACCATTATAATAATTATTCATTTTTTATAAATTTTCAGTCTTTATTGACTGATTTTTTGTATCTTTTTTGATATATTTTCTTTTTAGTGGAAAGGGGAGAGGTTTTTATGAGAAAAAAGGTAAATAACCAGTTAGAACATATGGATAGAAGAATTTGGGATTTACTTAGGAAAGAAGAAAAAAAGTTAGGAAGAGGATATGCTGAATGGACGGATATCGAGAAATTTTCTTTTGTTTTGGAAAATCGAATTCCTGATCTTTTCTCTGATACTTTTCAAGTAATAAAAAAAATAGATAAGACAGTTTCGGATGTTAAGAGTAGACATCGTGAGAATGTGGTTGGGCGTAGAGAAGAAGACATTCAAAGATTAGAATCTCTTGGTTTTCGTACTGTTTTAGAAACTCCGGAAAGATCTACCTCTTTTAAACCTTATGATAGTGAGGGGACGGATTTTATGAAAAGACATGAGTTTTATTATAAAGAAACTTATTTTGTTCATCCAGAAAAGTCTATTTATTTAGCTATGGAACATTTCTTTTATCAGTATGCATTTGATTATTTAGGAGATGTTTCTGGTTATATGATTGTAAAATCAGATGAAGAAGTATTAAAAGATATTTCATGTCATGTTTTTTGGGATTGGTCCGTGGATGTTCTTGACTCGAAAACTTTTGGTATTCCTCTTTATCCGTATAATTTTAATGATGCTTTAGCATATCTTGAACAGGATAAGGTTATGGATTTTTGTGAGCCAATGTCCCCTTTAAATTTAACTTTGAATATTACTGAGAAAAGTAGCTTAACTTGGCCATTTTCTTTGGATGAGAAGTTAAAGCTTTGTAGTAAAATTGTAAAATCTATGGAAGGAGTTCCTGATAATTATTTTAATTTGACTCAAGTTAAGCAATATTCTAAGTATCTAAGCGAATGATTTAGAAAATTTCTATTCTTTTCTTTTTTTGTTGTTATTTTATGTGAAAAATGTTATTATTAATATTAAGAATAGGGGTGGTATATTGGATTTTATAATTTCGTTTTTTCGAGATTTTTTATCTGGCCCTTTATATATTATTGTTGTAATTGTTTCTGTTATTGGAATTTTTGCTTGTATTGGATATATAGCGAAAGTTACTATTAAACAGAGGGAAGAGCAGAAAAAGTATGAACAGATGTATTCTGGGATTCATTTATTACCTTCGAGCGAGGAGGCTGGGGTTTCTATGGTTTCTAATGTAGAAACTGCTATTTCTAGTGCTCAGTTGGATCAAGTGGGTTCTGTTTCTGCTACTAATATTGCTCAGACACAGGCAACAATGGAAACAGATGATTCTGATAAGATAGAAGTTTTGAATGATTCTTCTCAGGATTCGTCTTCCTAGTAGGTCAGTTGACTTTACTATTTATTTTATTTTTTGTATACTATTATAGAAGCATGGAGGGATTAGATGACGATAACAGTTACGGATATTATATCAATACTGAGAAAACTTGGCGATATATGTCTTGTCTGGGTTATTTTTTATTTTATTTTAAAGAATATTAAAAATAATATTAAACTTTCTTTAATTTTTAAGGGAGTTGTTATTGTAATTATTTTAAGTTGGATTAGTGATTGGTTAGGTTTTACTACGATTGCTGTATTACTTGATTACATTATTCAATGGGCACCAATTGCTTTAATTGTAATATTCCAACCAGAAATACGTACTATCTTAGAACAGTTAGGGCGGAGTCAATTACTTGGTCGGCATAAGGTGTTAACGGTAGATGAGAGAGAACATTTAGTTTATGAGATTGTTAATGCAGTTGATTATTTGAGAAAAGAACGAATTGGAGCTTTAATAGTTTTAGAACGTGATATTAGTTTAGGAAATT
Organism: uncultured Bacilli bacterium; assembly: GCA_944358705.1. Classification (GTDB taxonomy): domain Bacteria; phylum Bacillota_I; class Bacilli_A; order RF39; family UBA660; genus Faecimonas. The sequence goes on along the minus strand of CALVRR010000038.1, from coordinate 10,875 downwards.
ACATTGATAAAGCGAAAAAACTATATGCGGATTTGTCTAGTGATTTGTTAATTGCCATTTTTTATGAGGGTAATCCACTTCATGATGGTGGTGTTATTATTCAAGGAGATCGAATTACTTGTGCTGGAGCTGTATTCCCTACCAGCAATAGTCCTAAATTAAATCGCAGGTTAGGTACTAGACATCGTGCTGCTTTAGGATTGTCTGAAGAAACAGATGCTATTTGTATTGTGGTTTCTGAGGAAACTGGTCGAGTTTCTATAGCATTAAAGGGAGAAATGCTATATAACTTAACTTTGGATGATGTTCGTATGATGTTAATTGATGAACTTCGTCCAAAACAAGACGTAGAATTAGATGAAGATGAAATAGATGAGGAAGAGATATATGAAGAGAATAGGTAAAGGTATAAAAACGTTCTTTCGTCATATTGGATCATTCTTTGATAAATGGTTAATTACTCCCATAACCAAACTTATATTAAAGATTGTTGAATTTTTTAAAGATAATGCAAAAAGTGTAGATCGAATTGCTGGTAAGAAGTCAACTTTAATTGTTGTAAGTTTACTTTTGGCATTTGGAGTATTCCTTTTAATTGATCAAGAATCTAGTGTAATGATTGATCAATATGCTGAAGTTTTGTATGATCAACCAGTAACTGCGGTTTATAACGAAGAATTGTATGTTGTAGAAGGATTACCGGAAACGGTTGACATTACTTTAGTTGGTCAGAGAAGACATATCTTTTTAGCTAAGCAATCTCCTTCGAAAGGTGTAACGGTTGATTTGACTGGTTTAAAACCTGGTAATCATAAAGTTACGCTTGAATATTCTCAACGTTTAAAATCTTTAGATTATCGCTTAGATCCTTCGGAAGTAACTGTTACTATTTATGAAAAAGTTAGTGAAACTAGAAGTTTGACGGTTGATATATTACATCAAGATAATTTAGATAGTAAATTATATATTGATGATGTAGAACTTGATAGAACGGATGTTATTATTAAGGGTGCTGAATATAAATTAGAGCAGGTAGCAACTGTACGTGCTTTGGTGGATGTAGATGAAATTAGCAATCCAAAAGCTGGAGAGTTAACTTTAAAAGATGTTCCATTAGTTGCTTATGATGAAGAAGGTAAGACGGTGGATGTAGAGATTGTTCCAAAGACTGTGGATGCTAAACTTACAATTACATCACCAAGTAAAGAAATCCCTGTAACGGTTGTTCCTACTGGTAACTTAGCTTTTGGTAAATCTATTGAGTCTATCGAAACTAATATTTCTTCTGTTACCGTGTATGGTGAACAAGATGCTATTGATAAGATTGAAGAATTAGAAGTTGAGATTGATGTTAAAGGATTAGAAAGTGATAAGGAATTTAATGTTACTCTTAAGAAACCAAAAGGCATTACAGAGATTAGTGAAAAGACTATTACGGTTAATGTAAAAGTTTCTAATTCAACAACGAAAGAGTTTACTATTGATAATATTGTATTTAGAAATCTGGCGGATAATTATACAGTCCAAGCATTGTCGGAGGAGGATACTAAGGTAATTGTTTCGGTTAGTGGTAGTGCAGATATTGTTAATAATGTCGATGCTTCTTCTATTAACGTTTATGTTGATTTAGAAGGTTATAGTGTCGGTGAACATGAGGTAGAAGTTCATGTAGAACGCAGCGACTTGAGGCTTACTTATACTCCTAAGACGAAGAAAGTTAAAGTTCGGATTTTAGAGGATAGTTAAAAACTATCCTTTTTTTTGCATAAATGTTTGCTTTTTTCATAAGTTTTATTAGAAACGTTAAGAGGTGAATTATGAAAAAAATATTATTAGTTTCCTTTTTTTGTATTTTTTTATTAGCAGGTTGTGGTAAGTATGGAGAAGAAGATGTTATCCGTGATTTTAGTAAAAAAGTTGAGGATGTGAAAGCTTATTATATTGAAGGTAAATTAGAGTTGGTGAACAATGATGATGTTTATCATTACGATGTTGAAGTATCTTATCAAAGTGATGATTTTTATCGAGTTGAACTTTCCAATATTTCTAATAATCATACTCAAGTAATTTTAAAAAATGAAGATGGTGTCTATGTAGTTACTCCTTCTTTAAATAAAAGTTTTAAATTCCAAAGTGATTGGCCTTATAGTAATTCACAGATTTATTTGTTAGAAGCTATTGTTAATGATATTAAAGATGATAAAGAACGTATATTTAAAGAAACTAAAAATGGTTATACTTTTACTACTGCAGTAAATTATCCAAATAATAGAAATTTAGTAAAACAAAAGATTGAATTGTCTAAGAAACTAAAATTAAAGAGAGTACAAGTCTATAATGATGATTCTGTTATTTGTATGACTATGGAGTTTGACAAGATAGATTATTACCCTACATTTAAAAAGAATTATTTTACTTTAGATACGGTAATGAAGACGTATTCTGTAGAGGATGAGGAAGTAAAACAGACAGGTAGTTTATCGGATAGTGTTTATCCTTTGGTGATTCCTAGTGGTACTAAACTTACTAATGAGGAAAAAGTAACGAAGGATAATGGAGAAAGAATTATTATGACATTTGATGGGGAAAAACCATTCTTATTGGTAGAAGAAACAGCAAATATTGAAGATGATTTTACTGTTATTCCAACCTATGGTGAACCATATCAATTAATGGATACTTTGGGTGTTATGACAAATAATTCCCTAAATTGGACAACCAATGGTGTTGAATATTATTTGGTTAGTGATGTTTTAAATCAAGATGAGTTGGTGGAAGTTGCTCAATCTATTGGTGTTGTTCAGACGATGAAATAAAAGAGCTTTACCTCTTTTTTTTCTTGTGTTATAATCTTCTTGGGTGGTAATATGGCAAATAATCGAAAATATCGAAGACAAACACATTCTAAGGTGGATTCTATGCCTGATACTTTTTCTATGAGTATTGGAAGAGTAGTTAAGATTTTGTTGGCAGTGGCTATCTTTTTTGTAGTTTTTTATTTTTTAACAGTTTATCTTCTTGAGAGAGATACTTCTTCTGGTGTTATTGATACAACTCCAGCCGAAGCAGATATTCAGTATCAGGAAATTCTTGCTGGAAATAGTTTTTCTCTTCGCGATAATCATTACTTTGTACTTTATTATGATATGTCCGATGAACAGATGAAATCTTTATATACTAATTTAGTTAGTACTTATGAAGATATTGATGGTCATCTTCCTATTTATACAGTAGATATGAGTAGCACTTTTAATAAGAAATATGTTTCTGAAGATGCTAATCTTGACGTATCTAGTATTGATGATTTAAAAATTTCTGGTCCTACTTTAATTGAGTTTGAAAACCATGAAATTTCTAATCATAGTGAAGGTGAAGAGAAAATTCAAGAGGCTTTATCTTAAGATAAAAGTCTTTTTTATTTTATGTTTTAATTTTTTTAATATTTTATGATATGATAGTAATAGATTCTAATGAGGTGATGCTTGTGAGTAAGCATAAAAGATTTCCATTTATTAAACCGAATATGAAAAATATTTCTTTTTTAGATGAGGTAGATTCTGAAGAGGAAGATGTTCGGGAAGTTATTGTTGAAACAAAAAGTGGTTTTAATACCTTAGAGGTTTTAGTTATTGTTATTATTTCTATTATTTTTGGTATTGTCGTTGGAAGTAGTTTATCTATTTTTCGTCAAGAATATCGTGGAGAAAAAGTGTCTAATTCTTTGCAAGAGTTAATTACTGTTTATCAGGATATTTTAGATACTTATTATAAGGATATTGATGAGGCGGATTTGGTTGATGCTGCTGTTGATGGGATGTTATCTTCTTTAGATGATCCATATTCTACTTATATGGATGAAGATAGTGCTACTACTTTTAATGAAACCGTGGATGGTAGTTATGTTGGGATTGGAGTTACTATTCATATTAAGGATAGTGGAGAAGTCACTGTTATAGGTGTTACTAAAAATTCTCCTGCGGATGAAGCAAATATTAAGGAAGGGGATATCATTCTTAGCTTGGATGGAAAGAGTGTTTCTGGTCTATCTTTAGAGGAAATTAGTTCTATTGTAAAAGGAGATAGTAATAGTAAGTTAAAAATGGTTTTAGAAAGAGATAATGAAGAGATTACGAAAACGGTTACTAGAGGAACGGTTGATATGGTATCTGTTACTTCTGATGTTTTCCGTATGGAACAAAGTAAAGTTGGTTATATTTCTATTTCTAGTTTTGCTGCTAATACGTACAAACAGTTTAAGAAAGAGTTAAAAAATATTGAGAAGAAAAATATCAATTCTTTAGTTCTAGATGTACGTTCTAATCCTGGAGGACATTTGAGTCAAACAAGAGATATTTTGGAGTTGTTTTTAAAGAAGAATCAAGTATTATATCAAGTTGAATTCAAAGGAAAAGTTACTAAAATCAAAGATAAGACTAAGACTTCTCGTAATTATCCTATTGTTGTTTTAATTAATTCTTCTAGTGCTTCTGCAGCTGAGATACTTGCTTCTGCCTTTCAGGATTCTTATCCTAATGCTATTTTACTGGGAGAAAAAACTTATGGAAAAGGTACCATTCAAACCGCTTATTCTTTGTCGGATGGTTCTACTTTAAAATATACTACGGATAAGTGGTTAACTCCTAAAGGAAAATCTATTGATGGCAAGGGCGTTTCTCCTGATGAAGTTGTACTTCTTACTACTGAATATTTTAAAAATCCTACGGTAGAAAATGACTTACAGTTACAAACTGCTTTGTCTATCTTAGAAAAGAAAACCACTAACTCTGATTAGTGGTTTTTTCATTTATTAAAATGCAATTAATACTTAATTGAGTACTTGAATTTCTAGGATTACATGTTGTTAAAATCAGTTGTTTTTTGTCATTTTTATTTACGTGAATATATCCTGTTTTTTTCTCCTCCCAGATATTTTTTACTTGATAATAATAAATGTTTTTTTTATATTTTAATTTTATTATGTCTTTTGGCTTTAATTTATCTAAGTTTTGAAAATATGCAATTTCTCCTGTTCCAGAATGTGCTGCTAAAAATAAAATGCTGTTTTGTTCATTAGGCATGATTGATTCTTCTAGTATTGTTATATTTTCTTCAACATTGTTATGTTTGCTTTCTTTTTTATATAAGGGTTGAAATAAGTTTAATTTTTCAATTTTTATATAACCAATTTGTTCTTTATCTTCTAGTTTTTGTGGAGTCGAGGTTGGAGAAATGATTTTTTTTGTTATTTTTTCATTTTTTATATAAATATTGTGACAGATAAGACTATATACTAGTAAAATTGTTCCTATACATAATAATTTTTTTATCATAGTTTTAGTATTGTTTTTATTAAATTAATAATATAAATAAAAACATTCGTATTTGTATTAGGAACTTTAATTTTATAGTCTGTTAGTGTGATTATTTCTTCTTTTAAATCTGTTACTGATATTAGTATGTCTTCCACTTTCTGATAGCCTTTGGTTGTATTTTCTTGTACTATTTTGTATGTTCCGTATGGTAATGTGATTTCTGCTCTTCCATTTTTGTCTGTTGTTATTACAGCTACTTTGTTATTGTTTTTGTCATAGATAGAAAAACTAATGTTTTCTTCTGGTTTTTTCTTATTCTCATCATACTTTTTATAAATTATTATTTTCTTTTTTATAATTTCATTTTCTAATATTAACTTTATTTTTGAATTGTCTTTGGTAATTTTTATATCATATTTTTTATTATCTAATTGATAGCCGTTTGGTGAGTTTATTTCTTGTAAATAGTAATTACCTAGTGGTATGTTTTCTATTTTACCTTTACTATTTTCATCGATTATAATTTGGTCTATTTGTTCTCCTGATTCTTTATATAATCCATAAATTGCTCCTTTTAAATCACCTTCTCCACTTGGTGTTGTTGATTTTGTATCTTTATCAATTTTTGTTAATTCTATTTCTGTTTTTACTACGTCTACTTTTAATTGTTCTTGTTTTTTACTTATATCTCCTGTTTGCATTAATGCCTGACTGTTTGATGATTGATAAAATAAGATTGGTTTTTTGTAATTATTTTCTGTTCTTGTAAGTTTTATTATGTATTCTCCTTCTTTTAGATTTTTTCCTATTAGTTTATTTCCTTGAATAGAAAAATTGGAGTTTGAACTTTTATAGTTTGGTAATACTTTATTTATATCTTCTGCTATAAAATCTTGTCCTTCTATTAATGTATAGGTTTTTCCATTTAGTGATGTGTTTTTCTTGTAGTTTGTTATTAAGTTATTAATTTCTGACATTTCTTTTGTAAATCTTTCTATTTTTGGACCATTAAGTCCATCAGTAAAATAAAAATTTCCGTTAGGATCTGCTGCTTTCCATATCATAAATTGTGTAATTGCATACCATTTTGCATCGGTATGATTTTTGTAACCATATCCAAAATAGGCAATTAAACTGATTGTTTCTTTTTGCTTGGCGGTTAGATTGCTAGGAGTTATGGTTTCTTCATAAATGCTTCCTTCTTCAAAAAATACAAAAGGATCAATACAATAGGCGAAGCGATTAGTTCCACTTTGTCTAAAAAATCTTGCTTTTTGATAGTAGATGGTTGATGATCCTTTCTTTTGTTTATTCATATAGATACCATCGATATATTCTCCTTCATAAAAAGTCGTACTTTTTGCTTGTACGATAGTTGTACTACAAATTAGTCCTATTAGTATGACAATTAATAGGAATGTCTTTTTTTTCATATAATTCCTCCTTTTTCTTAACGGTTTTGATGTTATCAGATTTTGTTTCTTGGTACAAATGAGGAATTTTTTCTTTTTGTTGTTTTTTTCTTTTCCTTTTGTTAAAAGTAGTGGTTTGTTTTTTCTTTTTTTCTTTTCTTGTGGTTTCAATAAACAAATATCATAAAAAAATGAAATGTGTTATAATTTATTTAATGAGGTGATATTATGACAGATATCGAAATTGCTCGTCAAGCAGAAAAGATGGATATTCAAGAAGTAGCGACTTCTCTTGGGTTAAAAAAAGAAGATTATATTCTTTATGGTAATGATAAAGCAAAAATTATCAAAACACCAACTGATCGCCAGGGAAAACTTATTTTGGTAACTGCTATTAGTCCTACTCCTTATGGGGAAGGTAAGACTACAGTTAGTATTGGGTTAGGAGATGCCTTTCATCGATTAAATAAAAAAGCTGTATTAGTTTTACGTGAACCATCTATGGGACCTGTTTTTGGTATGAAAGGTGGCGCTACTGGTGGAGGTTATAGTCAGATTGTTCCGATGGAAGATATTAATTTGCATTTTACTGGGGATTTTCACGCTATTACTGCCGCAAATGATTTGTTGTGTGCGGCGATAGATAATCATATTTATCATGGAAATGAATTGGGGATTGAAGAAGTTACCTTTAATCGTTGTCTAGATGTAAACGATCGTGCTTTGCGTCGTGTTTTGGTAGAAGGACGTAATGAAAAGTTTAATATTACTGCCGCTAGTGAGATTATGGCGTTGTTTTGTCTTGCTAATGATTTGGATGATTTAAAAAGAATGTTAGGAAATATTGTGATTGGATATGATAAAAGTCATAATATGATATATGCGAAGGATTTACATATCGAAGGTGCCTTGGTTACGTTACTAAAGGATGCTTTTTCTCCTAATTTGGTTCAAACTTTAGAGCATACTCCGGCGATTATTCATGGGGGTCCTTTTGCTAATATTGCTCATGGATGTAATAGTGTTGTTGCTACCAAGTTGGGGTTATCTTTAGGAGATTATGTTATTACTGAGGCTGGTTTTGGTGCAGATTTAGGTGCTGAAAAATTTTTTGATATTAAATGTCGTAAAGCACATCTTTCTCCTGATTGTGTTGTTTTGGTAGCTACCGTTAAGGCTTTAAAGTATAATGCGGGAGTTTTAAAGGATGATATTTTAGTTGAAAATGTGGAAGCTGTTCGAAGAGGGCTTTGTAATTTGGAAGCTCATGTTTCTAATTTAGAAAAATTTGGTGTTCCGGTTGTTGTTTGTTTAAATCGTTATGATACGGATACTCAATTAGAACAAGAGGTGATTTCAGAGTGGTGCAGAAATAGAGAAGTTCCTTTTGCTATTAGTAGTGCTTATTGTGATGGGGGAATGGGAGCGGAAAATTTAGCCAATGTCGTAGAAGATACTTTGCAGTTATCTAAAGATTTTCATTATCTTTATCAAGATGAGAAAAGTATTTGTGATAAGATTAGTAAATTGGCAACTGAAATATATCATGCAAGTAAAGTAGAGTATAGTGATGAAGCCATTCGAAAGATTAATTTACTAGAAAAAAATAATTTATCTTATCTTCCTATTTGTGGAGCTAAAACACAATATTCTCTATCAGACGATGCTAAAAAATTGGGGAATCCTAGTGATTATACTATTTATGTTCGTGATGTTGAACTTTATCATGGAGCAGGTTTTATTACTATAATATTTGGTAATATTTTGAGAATGCCAGGTTTACCTAAGCATCCTAATTATGAGAAGATTGATTTTGTTGATTCTAAAATTATTGGTTTAAATTAAAAAAGGAGTTTAGGCTCCTTTTATTTTTCTTCTTCTGTATTATTATTATTTTCTTCTTCTGTGTTATCCTCACCAGTACTTGGTTTTGATGGTTGTTCTGTTTTTTGTGGGGTATAAATCGTAATGGTTCCTGTATATAATCTACCATTATATGTTACTGTATATTGATAACTTCCTGCTTGTGCTGTATTTACATTTGTCAGATTTAATTTTATATTCTTTTTTACTTCTGCAGTTAATTTTTCTGTTATATATGTTTGGACATCTGTTGATAACGCAGACCCTGTTTCCAAATTTAAATTTTTTAATGTTAAGACCATATCTGGTAGAGGTTTTTCTTTTATCGTAAATGTTCCATTAAATGTTTTCTTTTTATATTTGATAGTATAAGTATAATTTCCTGCTTGATTTACGTTTACCATAGAAGTATCTAATTGTAGTTCTCTTAAAATATCCTCTTCAATGTCATTAGCATTTTCAAGATAATCTTTTACGTTTACACTTAGTGGTTGATTTATCTCTTGTTCCATGTTTTTTAGTCTAATTTCATTGCTTTTCATATTTGCTACTCTTTTTTGTGTTACTTTTAATTCTCTTTTTGTTTTGGTTATTGGCTTATCCATAAAATTCATGGTAATACCACTTCCAATGAAAATGATACCCCATATTGCTATTACAGCTACAATTATATTTCTTTGTTTTGATGTAATGTTTTTTAACATATCTTATACTCCTATCTTCTTTTTCATTATAATATAATTTGTTCATATAAACAAGAAAAAATTGTTGAAAAAAGGGTTTATATGGCATATAATTTAAGTAAGGTGGTGAGTTTTATGTCCGTTTATTGGATTATCTTATTTTTAGTTCTTTTATTTATTGAGTTGGCAACTGTAAATTTGGTTTCCATTTGGTTTGCCGTAGGTGCTTTTGTTGCATTTATTACCTCTTTTTTTACCGATTCTGTTTTAATTCAGTTATTGGTTTTTGTGGTAATTAGTGTAGTATCTTTATTTATTACGTTACCTCTTGTGAAAAAGTTTAAGAAAAAAGAAAAAATTGTTCCTACTAACTTAGATAGAGTTATAGGTAAAGAAGTAGAAGTTACGAAAGAAATCAAATCTAACCATTATGGAGAGGTTCAAGTGTTTGGTACTACTTGGACTGCCACTGGTGAGGGCACTTTTAAAGTAGGGGAAAAGGCTATTGTAGATAAAATAGATGGTGTAAAACTAATCGTTAAGAAGGAGGAGAAAAAATAATGGATTTTGGAATTTTATTTCTTATTCTTTTGATAATTCTTATTCTTGTTGTTGTTGCAGGAGTTAAGATTGTATCCCAATCAAAAGCTTATGTTATCGAAAGATTAGGAGCATATCACAGAACGATGCAAACAGGATTACATTATGTTGTTCCTATTTTGGATCGTGTAGCTAGTGTTGTTAGTTTAAAAGAAATGGTTAAAGATTTTGCACCACAACCTGTTATTACAAAAGATAATGTTACGATGCAAATCGATTCCGTTGTTTATTATCAAATTACGGATCCTAAACTTTATACTTATGGTGTAGAGAATCCTATTAGTGCTATTGAAAATTTGACAGCTACTACACTTCGTAATATTATTGGTGATTTGGAACTTGATGAAACTTTAACTAGTCGTGATGTTATTAATGCGAAAATTCGTAGTGTATTAGATGAGGCTACGGATGCTTGGGGAATTAAAGTTCATCGTGTTGAGGTAAAAAATATTTTACCTCCTAGAGATATTCAAGAGGCTATGGAAAAACAGATGCGTGCTGAACGTGAAAGACGTGAGGCTATTCTTAGAGCTGAAGGAGAAAAGAAAAGTCAAATTCTAATTGCTGAAGGAGAAAAAGAAAGTACAGTATTACGTGCAGAAGCTGCTAAACAAGCAAAGATAAAAGAGGCAGAAGGAGAAGCTGAATCTATTGTTAAGATTCAAGAAGCTACGGCTCAAGGTTTACGTTTAATTAAAGATGTTAATATGGATGAAGCTGTTTTGAAACTTAAAAGTTATGAGGCAATGGTTGATGTTGCTAATGGTCAAGCTACTAAGATTATCGTTCCTAGTGAACTTCAAAATTTAGCAACGTTAGGAACTACTCTTCACGAAATGGTTGATAAGCCAGTTCCACCTAAACCTAGACCAATACCAAAACCTCCAGTAGTTGATATTCCTACTGAAAAAATATAAAAAGGATTAAAAAGATTATAATACCTTTAAAGTTCACACTAAATAAAAAGAACCAAAATATGGTAAAATTTATTTAGAAAAAACTTTG
>CALVRR010000037.1 GCA_944358705.1 uncultured Bacilli bacterium | reverse complement strand
CAATGGTGGAGCTGAGGAGAATCGAACTCCTGTCCGAAAATAGAGCTACATAAACTTCTACAAGCTTAGTTAACTAATTATATTCATATACTATCCAAGTAGTTAACGACCAAGATAATATATTATCCCTTTCATTCTTTCTATTTTCTGGGAGGAAAATAGCTATAACCTATAAAATATGAACCTTCGATTATTTCCTAGGTAAGAAATAAAAGAAAGCGCAGGCCTTTATATTATTAGGCAAATGCTACAGCTTGGTTTCCACCAAACATGTTAGCAACTGCATTTTTAATTTTGTTTGCGTTTATTTTTTTGTGTCCGTGACGTGGACATTCGACTTGCCATCTATGCTCTCTTATTCCCGTCGAAACCTTGACAGCCCCAGTTAGCTAGATTATATCATAGTTTTTTGTAAAAATCTATTGTAAAATTTATAAAATTTTTCGATTCTATGCATAGAAATTATATGGTTTATGGTATAATATGTGTTGGGAAGGTGATAGATTGAAAGAAGAATGGAAAGATTTTAAAAAAGGTGCATGGTGTGATGAAATTAATGTTAGTGATTTCATAAAAGAAAACTATGTATCTTATGATGGTGATGAATCATTTTTAAGTGGACCTACAGAAAAGACTAAACGTGTTTTAAAAGTATATGAAGATATGTGTAAAGAAGAAGTTAAAAAACACGTTATTGATATTGATGTAGATCATCCTGCTGGAATTAATGCTTTTGAACCTGGATATATTAGTGAAGATGATGATGTTATTGTTGGTCTTCAAACTGATAAGTTAGGTAAGAGAAGTATTGTTCCTAAAGGTGGAATAAAGATGGTTTATCAAGAGCTTAAAGCTTATGGATATAAAATGAATGAAGCTCTTGAAAATTTTATTAAAGGAACTAATTTAGTTAAAACTCATAATGATGGAGTTTTCGATGCTTATACTAGTGAAATTAGAAAAGCTCGTCATAATAAATTATTAACTGGTCTTCCTGATGCTTATGGTCGTGGAAGAATTATTGGTGATTATCGTAGAATCGCTCTTTATGGTATTGATTATTTAATGGAACAAAAGAAGAGTGACTGGGATAATATGAAAATCACAGTAATGGATGATGAAACTATCCGTTTACGTGAAGAAATCTCTATGCAATATAAAGCTTTACAAGAAATTAAAGATATGGCTGCAAGATATGGTTATGATATTTCAGGACCAGCTAAAAATGCTAAAGAAGCAGTTCAATGGACTTATTTTGGTTATTTAGCAGCTATTAAAGAAGATAATGGTGCTGCTATGTCTTTAGGTAGAGTAGATGCATTCTTTGATATTTATTTTGAAAGAGATTTTAAGAATGGTACATTAACTGAGGAAGAAGCTCAAGAAATTATTGATCATTTTGTTATTAAATTAAGAGCTGCTCGTCATTTAAGAACACCTGATTATGATGAATTGTTCTCTGGAGATCCAACATGGGTAACATGTTCTTTAGGCGGTATTACTACTGAAGGTAAGTCTATGGTTAATAAGACTTCTTTCCGTATCGTTCATACATTAGAGAACTTAGAGAGTGCTCCTGAACCCAATATGACTATTTTATGGGCTCAAAATTTACCAGAGGCTTGGAAGAAATATTGTGCCAAAGTTAGTATTGCAACTGATTCTATTCAATATGAAAATGATGATGTTATGCGTCCAAGCATGGGAGATGATTACGCTATTGCTTGTTGTGTATCTGCAATGCGTGTTGGAAAAGATATGCAATTCTTTGGAGCTCGTTGTAACTTAGCTAAGACATTACTTTATGCTATTAACGGTGGTGTTGATGAGGTTAAACGTGAATTAGTTATTCCTGGATTCGAAAAGATGACTGATGAAGTACTTGACTATGATAAAGTTAAGGAAGCTTATTTCAAGATGATGCATGAAGTTGCTAGAATCTATTCTGATGCAATGAATATTATTCACTACATGCATGATAAATATGCTTATGAAGCTGGACAAATGGCATTACATGATACTTATGTAAATCGTTTAATGGCTTATGGTGTTGCTGGTTTCTCTGTAGCAGTAGATTCCCTTTCTGCCATTAAATATGCAAAAGTTAAACCAATTCGTGATGAAGATGGAATTACAGTTGACTTTGAAATCGAGGGAGATTTCCCTAAATATGGTAATGATGATGATAGAGTAGATGAAATCGGAAAAGAAATCTTAGATGTATTCTATAAAGAATTAAGTTCTCATCCTTGCTATAGAAATGCTCATCCAACATTATCCGTACTTACTATTACATCTAATGTAGTATATGGTTCTAATACTGGTGCTACTCCTGATGGTAGAAAAGCTGGTGTTGCTTTTGCTCCAGGGGCTAATCCAATGCATGGAAGAGATCAAAGTGGTGCGATTGCTTCATTAAACTCTGTTGCTAAATTAGACTGGGCAAATTGTTGCCGTGATGGTATTTCTAATACTTTCTCTGTTGTACCTAGTGCTTTAGGACAAACTGATGAAGAAAGAGTAGAAAACTTAGTTAACTTAATGGATGGATACTTTGTTCAAGGAGCACATCACTTAAATGTTAACGTATTAAATCGTGAGATGTTAGTAGATGCTATGAATAATCCTGATAAATATCCATTACTTACTATCCGTGTTTCTGGATATGCAGTACGTTTCAACAAATTAACTAGAAAGCAACAAGAGGAAGTTATTGCTAGAACATTCCATGAGAAAATGTAGATATGAAAGCTAGTATTGATTCAATAGAAACTTTTGGATTAGTTGATGGTCCTGGAATTCGTTGTGTTGTATTCTTTAATGGATGTATGTTGCGATGTAAATATTGTCATAATCCGGAAATGTGGAAGAAGAGAGAAAATAACTATACACCAGAAGAATTAGTAAAAAAAATTAAGAGGTGTGAACCTTACTTTAAGAAAAATGGTGGAGTTACTTTTTCTGGAGGAGAACCTCTATTACATAGTGAGTTTATTATTGAGGTTTGTAAATTATTAAAAAAAGACAATATTCATATTGCTATTGATACTTCTGGAGTAGGACTTGGTCACTATGAAGAACTTCTTTCTTATGTGGACTTAGTGCTTTTAGATATTAAGCATACGAATCCAGATGGATATCGTGATATCACGGGATTAGAAATGAAAGAGGTAGAAAAATTTATTGAAGTTTGTAATAAGATGAACAAAAAAATTTGGATTCGTCAGGTTGTCGTACCTGGAATTACAGACACCTATGAATATATGGATAGTTTAGTTCAGTACTTAGGACATATTCATAATGTAGAGAGAGTAGATTTTCTTCCTTTTCATCGTTTGGGTCGTGAGAAATATATTAAATTAAATATTCCTTATCCTTATGAAGAAAAACAAGATATGGATAAAGAAAAATGTAATCAGTTATATGATTATTTTAAAGAAAGATATTTTAAATAATATCTTTTTTTGTTATACTTATTTTAATAAAAGGAGTCTTATTATGAAGAAAAGTGTCGTTTCTGAAATTTATTTAACTTCTAAATCAGTTTCTAAAGAATCTTGGCACGCCTTGTTTTTACAACTTACTGATTATTTAGGCTCTTTTTCTACTTTTCAAATTTTTGTAGTTTGTGAACTTAATAAAATTCATTATTATATTCGAACTGGAGAAGTAATTCCTACGATTTTAGGGGAAATGTCAGATTTTATGTTTCGTGAAGTAGATGTTAATTGGTCTTTTGTTTATGAAAAGGGATTTGTTTATATGAATCATTTATCTGATACTGTTGTTGATATATTTGATCGAGAATCTTTAAAAAAGAATCGTGAAGTTTCTATCTTGGAACTTGATTTTCGGTTTATATCTGGTCAAAGACTTTTATCTAAAGGGTATTTATATATTAAAGAAGCTGGAATTGTTATTCGTCGAAAATTATTTAAGACAATTCCTGAGATATTACTTAGTATTGATTTTTCGAAAAACAAAAAATATGTTTGTCAAAGTCAACCTAAGTATTTAGATTTTCAAAAGTCTTTATCTTTATTTCATAGTGATTCTTTGCAAGCATTATTATCTGTTTCTATGTTTCCTTATTTTTCTAAGGATTATTATTTAAATTTGTCTAGTTATTCTTTTGATAAACATTCGTTTATTGTTGGAGCCAGTGGTAGTGGTAAATCTAAATTTATTAGTTTGTTTATCCGTCGTTTAGCAGCTTCCTTAGATTATAAATTAAAATACAAAGTGGTAGTGATTGATCCTCATGCCTCTTTAGAGGAAGATATTGGAGGAATACCAAATACTTTTATTGGGGATTTTTTGAGTGTAGAACGAAGTATTAATTTGTTTTTAAGTTCTACGGATAATGTTGTGGTTGCTGGTGAATTGTTACTTTCTTTATTTTCTTCTTATATGAAAAATTTATATAATTCGAAATTAAAAAGAGTTTTAAGACATAGTTTACTTTTATTGTTATATCAAAAACAGTTTACTTTTAAAAATTTACGTAAGGTATTATTAGAAGTAGAATATCGAGAAAAGTTATTAAAAGAAGAACTTCCAGATAGTGTTCTTGAATTCTTTTTTACAGATTTTACAGAATTGAAAAATAAATATTATAACGAGGCTATTGCTCCTATTATTTCTTTTTTAGATGAGATGGAATTGATTCCTGTTTTTCAACAAGATACGGATGCTTTTTCTTTACAAGAAGTAATTCAAAAAAATTTCTTAACTTTATTTTCTTTAAATCGTACTATTTTGGGAGAAAGTAGTGTTCGAACTATTTCGGGACTTATTATGCAGCAACTAATGACATTAATTCAAGAAAGAAAGATAGATGAACATATTATTTTGATAGTAGATGAAGTTTCTGCTATTGAAAATCCTATTTTACTTAAATTTTTATCTGAAGCTAGAAAATTCGGACTATCTTTAATTCTTGCTCAGCAATATTTTGAACAGATTAGTAAAGAATTACAGGATGCTATATTTGCAAATGTTGTTAATTATTATGTATTTCGAGTATCTAGAAAAGATGCTATTACACTTTCTAGTAATATTTCTATGAAGTTGGCTCGAGAAGACAGTGAAGAAAATCGTATTTCGATGTTAGTTAATTTAGGAGATCGTGAATGTGTTGTCCGTCTTGGAAATTGTGGGGTAATGTTACCTGCTTTTAAGGGTAAGACGGTTGATTTTGTTCCTATTAAAAAGAAAAAAGAAACTAAAATTGTGAAACCTGTTCCTAAGAGTAAAGTTACAATAACACCACCAAAAAAGAAATTTGAAATTACATCAAGTATTAAAATGACAGAAATATTGTTAGAACAGTCTTCTAGTAGAAGAAATATGAGAGGTGATAATAATGAATAAAACGCAGGTGAAAGATACACTTGATAAAATATTTTCAAATGTTTTTGATTGTAAAAATCCGTTTACTATTGATGAAATTTTAACTAAATTTGCATTTGATGTAAAACTTCCTCAACAAGTAAATGACTCTATTAGTGGAGAAGTTACCTGGGCTACTTCTGTAAATCCTACGAAGTTTATTACAGAAAAAAATTCTATGAATTATACTACCTGGGAACAACCAAAACAAGAAATAGAAAATTTAGAACAGTTAATCTCCTTATGGAATCAGATTAATTATCGAACAACAGAGCGGGTATTTGATTCTACGAATGTTTCAGAAAGTGATACGATTTATCGCTCTGAAAATGTTTATCGTTCCTGTGACTCTAGTGATTGTAAAAACTTAATTTTTTCTGATGGGTGTCATGGTAGTGAATATTTACTTGCTTCTCAACGTTCTGGTAGTTGTAGTTTTTGTATTCGAGTGGATGATTCTTCTGGGTGTTCTAACAGTTATAATGTTTCTTGTTCTGGTAAAATTAGTAATTCTTTCTTTATTGAAGATTGTGGGTCTTTACATGAGTGTATGTTTTGTTCTCATATTTCTAATAAGAAGTATTGTATTTGTAATATGCAATTTGAAAAAGAAGAATATTTTGCAATCAAAAAAGAAATTATTAAGTGGATTTTAAATTCATAATTTGAGGAGAAGTACTTATGAAATCTATAGTATATCAATCTTATATGAAGGATGAAATTATTCCTAAAACTGTTATTTTTGCTTCTTTATTTGGGCTTACAATCGATTCTTTTAAGACCGCGAATGAATATGGTAAGTATCCATATCGTATTCGTTTTTATCATGGAAACAATATTGTTGGTCATATAGATCTTGTTGTGGATGAAAGGGTTGAGAAAATTGATCCTAGTAGCGACTATCCGTTTCTTCTTTTTACACCAATAGGTAATGTTTCAGGAATTTATTCAAGTTCCAGTCATAATAATTCATTTTCTTATCAATTAGATTTATATGATAAGGATAAAGTTGACTCTGTTTCTGGTTTGTTTGGGATTCGTTCCCCAAATAATACTAACAATAGTGATGATTATTTTATTGCTGCACATGCAACTGCTGTGAAAGATACAGAGGAAATAGCAGATATAACTACTAATTATTGTGCTAGTCAGGTGGAGTTTGGGGTTAGGACTTATCATCCCTTTGAAGAAGTTACTTGTGGTCATTTTGGAGATTTATATATATATCATAGGAAGATAAAAGATAGAGAAGAAAAGCGTCTTACTGCGATATCTATTTCTCATAGTAAAGTTTTTGAAAATGATGCAACTTTGTCTTTTGCTGATATGGAGAGTAGCTATGTTCTCCCTAAGGTTGGTGATATAGATGGTAATATTCGTTTTGATATATTAAATAAAGAGATTATGACTCATGATTCCTCCTTTTTTGATTTTATTGATCAGGTAAGAGATAGGTTAACTTTTCCTGTATATGGTGGAAGTATTTCTTTGTATGATAGACTTGCTAGCTTGTCTTATCAGGATGATTCTCAGTTTTTTACTATCTCACGGGCAGAAGAAGTTCGAGGGTTCAAAAAAGAAAATCCATTAGTAAAAAAATATCGTCGTAAGAAATGAGATGCAGTCTTTGGACTGCTTTTTGTATGAATGAAACTTTTTAGGGTATGTTATTACTGGTGATATTATGTTTTGGAATGTAAGCTTTCCTTCTATTCCTTTGTTGCAACCGGTAGATGCGATACTTGATGTTGCGATTATTGGTGGGGGAATTACAGGGTTATCTACTGCTTATTATTTAAAAGATTCAAATTTAAAAATTGCTTTGTTTGATAAAGGGAAGATTGGTCAAGGGGTTACTAGTAAGACTACGGCTAAAATTACTTATTTACAGGGTGATATTTATCAGAAGTTAGGAAGTAGAGCGAAAGAGTATTTTTTGTCCCAGAAGATGGCTATTTCTGAGTTGTTACGAATTATTGAGAAAGAATATATTTCTTGTGATTTGGAACAGGTTCGTTCTATTCTTTTTACTTTAGAAGATAATAATGTTTTAAAACTTAATCGTGAAAGAAAATTGTTAGATAGCTTTCATTGTCATACTTTTGATGTTGTTGATGCTAAGATTAAAGCTGGATTTGGTATTACTGATTTCTATGTTTTTCATCCTTTAAAATATTTGTCTGGTTTATGTAGTGTGTTATTATCTAAGATATTGTTTTATGAAAATACGTTGGTACAAAATATAAAGAAAGAGGAAGATAGTTATATTTTAGAAACTAGTTTTGGTGATTTTAAGGCACGGAATGTTGTGGTTGCTTGCCATTATCCTTTCTTTTTATATCCTAACTTTTTCCCATTAAAGACATATATACAACGAGAATATGTTAATGTTTCTAAAGTTAGGTCTAATAAATATTATTCTGCTATTAATATTGATTCTAATCTTCATTCAATTCGATTTTATAATGATTATCTTATTTATGGATCGAATCGACATAAACTTACTAGCAAAATTGATTATGGAAAGAATTATGAAAAGAGTAAGAGTGATTT
Organism: uncultured Bacilli bacterium; assembly: GCA_944358705.1. Classification (GTDB taxonomy): domain Bacteria; phylum Bacillota_I; class Bacilli_A; order RF39; family UBA660; genus Faecimonas. Next base: position 4,966 of record CALVRR010000037.1, on the reverse strand, counting down.
TAAAAAGTATTTTCATAGAGTGCCAGAATTTACTTGGATGAATCAGGATATTGTTAGTCATGATTTATTGCCTTTTATTGGAGAAATTTCCCCTCATCTTTTTATTGGTACTGCTTATCGTGGTTGGGGGATTACCAATGGTACTTTAGCGGGAAAAATTTTATCTGATTTGATTTTACATAGAGAAAATGAGTTTTCTTCTTTGTTTTCTCCTAGTCGAATGACTATTTCTTTGTTTTCCAATTCCTTTTTAGGAGTCTTTCATTATATGAAAGTATATACTGAAGCTTTATGGAAGAAAAATAATCCAACTTATATTAGAATTAATGGAATAATGTATGCAATATACGAAGATAAAGAACATAAAATTCATAAAATTCGATTATTATGTCCTCATATGAAGTGTAATTTGGTTTTTAATTCTTTTGATGAAACCTGGGATTGTCCTTGTCATGGTTCTAGATTTGATTTGGATGGGAATTTGATAGAAGGTCCTGCGAAAGAAAATTTAAAAACGAGTATATAGTTTTTTCTTTGGTACATACTAATAGCGAGGTGAAAAAATGAATAAACAGTGTGAATTAATTGAAAAAATTTATAAGGATGCCGCTATGGGAAGATTTTCTACTCGTAAGTTGTTGGATAATTTAAAGGGTAGAGATAATAAGATTACTGATGATGTTGAAAGTATATTCGAAGGGTATTCTTCCTTTGAAGAAAAAGCAAAAGAGGTTTTACTTGCTTGTGATATGACTCCAGAAGAAGAAGGTAGTATTACTAAAATGATGTCTTCTATGGGGATTTTTAAAGAGGTTTTAACAGATAATAGTGATGCCGCTATTGCAGATTTATTAATTCAAGGATTATCCATGGGTGTGATTGAGATGGAAAAACGAGTTAAGGGTGCTAAGGACAATGTTAATAAAGAGCATTTGAAACTTGCCAAAGAATTTTTGAAGTTTCAGGAAAAATCTCAAAAGACTATGGAAAAATATTTATAATAAAGACAGTAATGTCTTTTTTCTTTTCTTGTGTTATACTTTCTTTGTGGAGGTATTTTATGGAATATTATATTGATTTAGGTTCATCTACGATTAAAGTTTATCAGTATCAAGAAAAATTAGTGTTATTGGAAGAACATTCTATTTATTTTAAAAATGATTTTGATAGTGAGAGAGGAATTAGTCCTTCCAATTTGGAGGAGTTATGTCGTTATTTTGATGAGTTGTTGGATAAATATCATTTCAGGTATGAAAATACACATATCTTTGTTACTGGTATTTTTCGTAATTTAAATAGTGATAGAAGGTGTGAATTAGTGAAACTATTTAATGAGAAGTTTGATTTACATTTTAATATTATTTCTCATGGTATTGAGAATTATTATTTAGCGAAAGCAATGGAGCATGATTATAACGATAAAAAAGTATTGATTATTAATATGGGTGGTAAAACTACAGAATTGGTAACTTATCATCATGGTAAAGTTACTGATACTAAGAATCTTACCATTGGTGTTGCGGAAATGTTGAATCAGTTTTCTAAAGTGAATGATTCTATTAGTGGTAATAGTGTTGAGGAGATGGAGAATTTTGTTTTGGATAAGCTTTCTTCGGTTTCTTTTGATGATGATTATGCTTGTGCTATTTTTACTGGAGGAGAAGAGAGATTCGAATTGTTAACTAAGTTCCCATTGGTTAAAAATACATTGTTTGATGATGGCATTCATTCTTATATGATTTCGTTGGAGGACTATGTTATGGCTACCAAACGAGTATTTTTTGAGTATACGATGGATGATTTATATAAATTAATGCCTAGTAATCCTAAATGGATGGATGGGGCTAGAAGTGGTGCGGTTTTGCCTCTTGCTATTTTTAGGAAAGCTAATATTCCTTGGATTGTTCCTTCGGATTTGAATTTAATTCATGGTGTAATTCGCGATGAGAGAAGTTAATTCTCTTTTTTTTGTTTAAAAATTTCTTTTTGTTACAGACTATATTTGGGAGGAATTTTATGAACAATATACAATATATGGAAGTACCTAGTAATGTACTTACTGGGAAAGATTTAGATTATTTATCTGATATGTTTCAGTGGAATTATGGAGCATATAAGAAAATGAAAAATTCTGTAGGGCAAGTTACTGATCAAGAAATTGTTGCAGTGATGGATAAAGCTGCAGGGGCTTTTGATCAAAATTTAAATACTATTTTGTCTATTTTGGGAGGTGTTTCTGTTGAATAATCAAATTGCAAATCCAAAAGTAGAAGTGCCTACTGGAATTTCTTGTAATGATAAAGACTATATTAATTCCTTATTATCTTGTCTTAAGGAGATGTCTAAAAATTATGTTATGGCTATGAATGAAGCGAGTAATGAGAGTTTATATGAAAAATATAAAGAAGTGTTTTTGGTTCTTACTAGTTTACAAAGAGAAGTTTATGAATTGATGTTTCGTAAAGGTTGGTATTCTTTAGAAAATGTAGATACTCAAAAAATAAGTCAAAAGAGTCAGATGTTATCGCAAGAATATCAGGATTTGAATGCTTAAATTTTAGAAGAATAGATATTCTTCTTTTTTGTTTTTTTGATTCTAAGTATATTCTTGTAAAAGTTGGTTATTTTATAAATAGGTGATGAATTTTGACAAAGTTTACCAGTTATGTTATAATATACTCTATCTCAGGGGGAGATTATACATGAAAACAGAAAATATACCGTCGAGGCGAAAATTATTAGCGACGACGATGTTTCTTTTTACAAGTTTAATGATTTGTTATTTTTATGAATATCACAAGGTTTATCAAAGTATTGATGTTACTGTTTCAAATTCAGCAGTGATAGAATATGGTAGTCCTAATTATGATATTCGTACTGTTGTGGATTCGGTAGATGGAGAAATCATATCTATCAAAAAAGATATTGATACTACCAAAGTAGGTCTACAAGAAATCATTGTTGAAGTTGAGAAGAATCAAATTATTAAAGAAGTTCCAATTATGGTAGAAGTTAAAGATACTATTGCACCAAAAATTCAGTTAAAAAAAGAAGTTATTTCTTTAACGGAAGGAGACTCTTTTGATGCTCTTTCGAATTTAACTTCTGTTTATGATAAAGTGGATGGAGAAATAGAATATCAGAAACAAGAAATTGTTAATAGTGAAGTTGATACTAATTATTATACTGTTGATAGTAATGTAAATAGTGATGTGCCTGGTACTTATGAGGTTACTGTTACTGCTGTTGATCAATATGGAAATGAGTCTATGGTTACTTATTCTGTAGAAGTTTCTGAAAAAGTAGAAGAAGTTGCTCCAGTAGTTACGCAACCTATTTATAAAAATGATTATGTTGCAACTGGAGATATGAATTCTTTGGTAAAACTTGCCTATTCTTTGATAGGTAGTCCATATGCTGCTGGTGGGAATAGTCCTGCTGGGTTTGATTGTAGTGGCTTTGTTCAATATTTATATAGTCAAGTAGGTATTTCTATTAGTAGGAGTAGTTCTACTCAGATGTATGATGGTGTTCCGGTAAGTTATGAAAATGCGAAGCCAGGTGATATTCTTATCTGGGGATATAGTGCAGGAGCTCCAACACATTCTGCTATCTATGTTGGTGGAGGTCAAATGATTCATGCGACTAATCCTGTACAAGGTGTTATTGCGAGTGATGTAGCTGCATGGACTCGTGGTAGTGGAACTCATGTTATTGCCGTTCGAAGAATCTAGTTTGCTAGGTTCTTTTTTAGGAGGAAAATTTATGGATTTGATATATAACAGTGTAGGGATTGAAGTTACTAGAAGATGTAATCAACAATGTCATAATTATTGCATGCGTGGAGCTAGACAAAATTTAGATATTTCTTTCGAATATATTGATTTGTTGTTGGACTTAGGAAGAAACCATTATCAGTATATTGATCATCTTACTTTCTCAGGAGGGGAACCTACTTTAAATGCAGAAGCAATTCTTTATACGGTTGATAAGATTATTTCTGAAAAATTACCTGTTTTTTATCTTTCTTTAATGACCAATGGCTTGATTTATTCAGATATGCTTGTGGAAGCGTTTGAAAAATTTAATGATTATTATAATTCTGTTATTGTTCCTATTAAGCTAGTTAAATATCCTAGTAAAGATAGGGAAAGAGCTAAAACTTTATTTAAAGATAAAGGAAGTTCTATTGTTTTTTCAAATGATCAATATCACCAGCCTATTTCTGATGAAGTTTTAAATTTATATTATAGAAATGGGCAACATATTTCTTTTGGTATGACTGGTCTTCGAGCAGAAAAAGATTTGTTACGATCTGGTTTTTCTACAAAGGGTCGTGAAATTTGTGGTGATGATATTCGTATTTTTGGTGATTTGGTCTGGGATTTGGTTTATTTGACTGCTAAGGGTAATTTTTCTAGCTATGGGGATGGGAGTTTTGATTTTTTAGATGAAACTTCGAAAGATTTTTCGGTTGTTGATTATACATTAAATGATTTCTGTATTGAAAAACTTTCTTTGGTTTCTAAACCTAGTCATCCAGTTCTTAAGAATTGTGTTCAAAAAAAAATAAAAAAATTAGTATAATTGTTTTCATTTTGTTCATTCTATAGATAGGAGGGATAATATGGAAACAGTACAAAAGATATTATTAGTTATTACTATTATCGGTGCTATTAATTGGGGATTAATTGGAATATTAGATTTTAATTTGATAGATACTATTTTTGGTGTTGGTTCCTTATTTAGTAGGATCATTTATAGTTTGGTTGGAATTTGTGGACTAATTAATATCGGAATTTTATTTAATCATATTGATGCTCATTAATTTTTAATTTTGGGTTTTCAATTAGTTAGAAAAGTGATACAATATTCTTGTATCTTTTTTATTTGCCGATTTAGCTCAGTTGGTAGAGCAGCGCATTCGTAATGCGGAGGTCGAAGGTTCAAGTCCTTTAATCGGCAC
>CALVRR010000036.1 GCA_944358705.1 uncultured Bacilli bacterium | reverse complement strand
TGGTGGGCGGAGCTCTTTACTATTCACACCTGCATAGCAGGTGGTTTTACTGTTTGACCATGACGGTCAAACATAATTAAAACCATCAAAAAATCATTTTTGATGGTTTATTTTTCTAACATTTCGTTATCCTCAAAATAATAATGTTTATTACAAAGCTTAGTAAGTTCCATACGATGCGTTACAATGATACAAGTTTTATCTTTTAAATATTTAGAAATCATATCATAAATTTTTTGTTCAGATACTTGGTCCAAATTAGAAGTAGGCTCATCTAAAATATAAATATCTTTATCAAGTAAAATTCCACGAATAATATTTAACCTCTGCTTTTGACCAGTAGATAACCGAACTCCCTTTTCTCCAACCAAGGTATCAAGCCCTTGTTCCAAACTATTTATCCAATCAAATAATCCAGCGTCCTCTAAATATTTATTTAATATTTCATCATTAATATGCTTTCCTAATAATAAATTATCACGAATAGATAAATCAAACAAATCCACTTCTTGAGAAATATAAGCAACATCAGGAGCTTTATTTATAGAAACTCCATCAACCAAATATTTACCATTATCAATAGCATAGAATCTACAAAAAATAGATAAAAAAGTAGATTTCCCCTGTCCAGACTCCCCTACAATACTTATCTTATCTTTTTTATTAATAGAAAAATAAGGAATTTTTATCACATTTTTACTATTTTTATGATATCTAAATTCAATATCTTTTAAAGTTATATTATCAAATTTTCGAAACTTGACTTGTTTTTCTTCTTTTCCTATCATCTCTTCTATCTGCCTATTTGCCGCATGAAATTTATTAAAATATAAAAACATCTGAGATAAATGTGCAAGTTCTACATTCAAACTATTAAAAATAGTTACATAAAACACCACGTAAGAAAAAACATCAACACCATTCTTCATTTGAAAAAACAAATGAATCATTAAAATAAAAAACATAACATAAACCAAAAAGTTCGTTCCATCTACTATCAAAGATTGTGATACCATAGACTTCTTCAACGGTGGTCTAACATCATTAAATTTTTGATTAATAATATCCGTAGAAAAATCTAACGCTTCAAAATTTTTAACTAAAGAAATGTTTTGTAATATATCCACACTAGTAGCATTATACTTAGCATTATAATCATTATATATTTTTCTTCTCTTGGTATGTATCTTAATCAATTTCACATTATAAATGACAATAAATATAACTAAAAGAAAACATAAAAACATTAAAAACAAACTCTGTCTTCCCACTTGAATTAAAAAAATACCAGTAGCAATAAAAAAACCAGGAATCGTTCTTATAAGTTCATATAACAAATTATAACTTTCTGTAGTAATCGTATCAATTTCTTTCTTCAAATATCCAGTATGAATATGGTTAATTTTAGCTTTATTCATAGAATAAATTCGTTTTAAATAAGAAATATCTAAATCTTTTTTATAATTTTCTAAAAATGGAAAAAACTTCAAACTAAATAAAGAATTAGTAATAATCTCAATTCCCTTTAATAAAAGAATAATAATAATTAAAACGAAAAACTTATGTAAAGAAAAAGGAACTGTTAAATAGAAAGACAAAGCAACAGGAACGAAATATAAAGATAAGTTCTGAACAATCCCATTAACAAAATATAAAATATATTTCTTTTTATTTAAAATTCTAAAAGGAAACATGAAAACACCTCTAAAGACATTTTAACACAAATTATAATTAAAAAAAGGAAAACACTATTTTTCAATACAATTACACATATTACATATAAAATAGAAAAAAATAAAAATAAAATAGAATATGAATGAAAAAATAGAAAGATTAAAAGATATAAAAACAGAAAATCAAATCTGGGTAATCTATATAGGGATTATTCTATTAAGTTGGTATGCAAATAGTAAAGAAAAAAAATACATTTTATATAAGGATGAAAAAAGTAAAAAGGAATATCAAAACCTAATGATTCTAATATTCTCTATTTTAGTAATCGCTTACTATTATTTTGCAAAAGATAGCCTAAAAGATTATAAAAAACTAACACCAGTATCCAAAGTAGAAGTTGTTATTGTTTTACCGTCCACTTGAATAGTACCTGTTGTAATATTCTGATACCCTGCAATAGATTTAAGAAGGGTTGTTTCCCCAGTACCATTCCTACCAAGCAAACAATAAATACCTGGCTCTTCAATCGATAAAGTAATATTTTTTAACACCGTTGCTTGTCCACATTTCTTTGTTACCTGTTTTAGTTCTATCATATAACCATTCCTCCTAAACATCATTGATATACCTATTGATTTTCATAATATCCAGTGCTAAAACGAATTATAAACCTTTGTGTAACACAAAAGTCAACAGGAGAAAATAAAAATGAAAAAATTTTTTTCAGTAGGAGAAGCTGCAAAAGCTGTTCATACAACAAGCGAAACATTACGACATTATGACCGTATTGGATTAGTAAAACCAAGCAAAAAAGATGAATGGACCAATTATCGATATTATACGGAACAAGACATCGTTCGTCTAAACACCGTACGAGCATTACAATTAATGGATTTATCTTTACAAGAGATTAAAAAAGTTTTAGAATACGATGACCTTGAAAAGATAATTAATTTTTTAACACAAGCAGAAAAAAAGGCAGATGAAAAAATCGCAGCATTACAATACAGCAAATCCAAAATCGAATTAGCAAAAATAGATTATCAAAGAAAATTACAAGGACAAAAAAAATTCAAAGGTACAGTTATCAAAGATTATCCAAAGCGCATTATTTTATTATCAGATACCTTAGAAAGACCAACACTGGATAATCTTTGGAGTTATCTCAGTCATTTCTATAATAAAATTCCTCCGAACTTAAGAAATCAATTTTCCTTTGAAGATCTAGCTGGTATATATACAGAAAATAAAATAACAAGACTCTTCGCCGTTTGTACTCGCTATAAAAATATAGACGGATTAAAAGTATTACCGAAAGGAAAATATCTATGTGCGAACTGTACTGAAGAAAATAGAGAAAAAATATTACATGACTTAATTCAAATAGCCAAAGAAAAATATAATGTGAAACCAACATTTACAGTACAACTTATTGTAGTTTCAGGTATTTTACAATGGGATTACGAAGTACAGGTTTACATTGATAAATAAAAAAACAAGACAACTTGTCTTGTAAGAAAGAAGCTTTTTCTTAAGATTTAGACCTCTGTTTTAACAAATAATGTTCTTTAAAATCAGAATAGTGTACTGATACAACATCTATTGGTTGCAAAGATTGGAAGCTTTTATACTGTAAAGAATCTCCCAAATCCTTTTTTAAAGAAGTATTATAAGGAACTACATAAATGTAACCTTCCAAATTATCAGGAATACAAACATTATCCATAGTCATAATAGGTTCTGTTTCGGTAGAAGATATCTGAAAATCCCAATCAAGATTATTTTTTTCACTTTCTTCTTTAATTTTATCCTTAAATGCATAACAAGAAGCTATCAAAAAAGAAGAAGTAAGAAAAGTTGCCGTATCAATATTATCCAAATTATGATTACTATCATGAGAAGTATGTACATCTAGACTATCTAATATTAAGGGACTACCATGAAAAAGATATTTAGGTTGTGACACATTTTGAGAAAGATATTCATTAATTTTTATAGAATGAATAGCCTCAGAAACATACTGATATCCATAAACAATTTTTTCTTCAATCGAATCGTCTTCAAGATAAATATCTTTAAGAACAGACATCACACTTTTTCCATCATATTGATAATCATAAAAATTATCATACGCCCTAGCAGAATTATCAAACAACTTAAAAACTGCAGGACTATTTAATATAGGATCAACTACCATTTCACTATATACCCAGGGCATAAAAGGAGAATCAAATTCTCTACGACTCGTATTAGGAAATAAACTTTTCCATTTTAAAAACCATAAGAAATGTAAAGTTTCATGAGCAATTTTTTCATTTAACATATCCTCTTTAACATTGGTAGAAATAGAAAAACTATAAGTATCTAAATACCTAGGAAAGACAGGAATAAGTCCAACACTAGCAGAAATTTTCCTAATATCACCCCAACTACAGTTTAAATATTTAGAAATTTCCATCATATATTTATCATTATATTTATCCCAGCTACTTTGATATCTCCTCACTTCATCATAAATTTTCTTTTCATATTGAAAATAATCTCTAGAAACAACCTCATGAATCTTTTCTAAAATAACCCCTCTATCATACCCTTCCACTTCAGAAAACTCAGGATAATATTCTAATAGATATTGATGAACATCCAAAGAACCATTATTTTCAAAATAAGCCCATTCAATCACTTTAATATTTTCTTCCAATGTCATAGGACGAAAAACTACTTTAGGTACCATAATTTACCTCCATTATAATGATTATACCATAATTTAATTGCAACTTTTATAAAAAAGATATATAATAAACGGCAAAGAAAAGAGAGAATATTATGAATATATTAAATAAGCAAAACATCCCAAGAGTAATTATAAAAAAGAAAGAAACAAAAAAAACAATGGAAAGTTGGCTAGGGAAAACATCTTCTCAACAAGAAACTCCAATCAAATTTGGAATCTTATTGCAACAAGCAGGAATTCCAAATACAGAAACCTGTATTTTAGAGAGATCAAAAGAAAATAATATGCAGTTTAATTGTCATCTAAAAAAACAAAGAAAAAACATCTCTATATCACTAATATTGGAAGATGTAGATAACTTTGGAGAACTAATTATCACAACAGAAACAGAAAGAAAAACATTTGAATATCACAAAGAAACAAGAGCAGAAGGAATGAAATTAGTATTAAGAAAAGAAGAAAAAACACCAAGTACCTATATACCAGAACAAAGAAAAGATTCAATAATTCCCTATGGTAAACAACCACAAAAAAAAGGAATGGTAAAACAAAAGAAATTAAAAACTGGACAAAATTAAAAAGTTATGTTATAATCTAGTTACTTTTTGAAAGGGAGATAATTATGAGAAACAATCAAACGATAACCAACAAAAGAACAATAAAATCAACGAAAATTTGATTGTTTTAGTTTTGAAAATATAAAAATACGACTATTACAATCAAGTAATAGTCTTTTTATTTAAACAAAATGATATAATACTAATATAAATACTATAATATAGGACACGACAATTAAAGATTTATTTCAAAGAGAGTTATCGTTTGGTGAAAGATAACAAATAAACTTAATTGTTACTACCTATTAGTTGGACCAGAAATGGATTCCCCGATAACGGTTAAAAAAAGAAAGAAAAAAGAAGGATGGTACCGTGCAATTGCACTCCTAAGGTACCATCTTTTTGTTTTAAAGGAGATGATAAAATGACGGAAAGTGACACGATTTACTCCCATTCAAAAAGAAAATAGAAAAAAGAAAGAAGGAATTAATATGTTAAATAAAGAATATGCAGAATTATTACAAAAAGTAATACAAAACAATTACAAAAATATAAAATTTGAAAATATAGATGCGGACGAAAAAGAATTTCACTATGAGTTCAAAGTAGAGGAAAAAATAAGTGAAAATGATTTTGAAAGTATAGAAAATGAAATGAAAAAAATAAAAAAAGACATTTTTGTAAAATTAATTAGAATTAGTGGTGTTTATCTAGATGGTAACAAAAACAATGAAATGATTACAAGAATATCTGGAAAAGGGTTTAAAAACAAAAAAGAATTAGAAGAATATAATGAGTTTTTACAAGAAGCAAAAGAAAGAGATCATAGAAAAATTGGACAAGACCTAGATTTATTCTGTTTCTCAGACTATGTAGGTCCAGGATTACCACTATATACTCCAAGAGGTACTATCATAAAAGATGAACTACAAAAAGAAATAGAACGAGTTTGTAGAAAATATGGATTTGAAAAAGTAAGTTGCCCTTCTCTAGCAGACATCTCACTATTTGAAACTTCCGGACATGCTTCGAAGTTTAATGATGAACTATTCAGAGTATCTTCTCCAAAAGGTCATGAATTCGTCTTAAAACCAGTACAATGTCCACACCATACTCAAATATATGCTTCTAAAATAAGAAGTTACAAAGACTTACCAATTAGATATATGGAGTCAGATAAACAATACCGTGCAGAATTACAAGGATCCGTAAGTGGATTATCTAGAGTATATGCCATTACTATAGAAGACGGTCACTCTTTCTGTAGAATAGATCAAGTAAAAGAAGAAGTAAAAAATATGTGTAATTTAATCAAAGAATTCTATACAAGAATGAATCTATGGAATAATAACTGGGTATCCCTATCCGTAAGAGATTACAATCATCCAGAAAAATATATTGGAAATAAAGAAGACTGGGATCTTTGTGAACAAATGTTACAAGAAGTATCTGATGAATTAGGACTAAATGCTAAAAAATGCGAAGGAGAAGCCGCATTATATGGACCAAAATTAGATTTCATGTTTGAAGATGCTTTAGGACGAGAAATACAAATACCAACTGTTCAATTAGACTTCTCTACTCCAAAAAGATTTGGATTATCTTATGTTAATGAAAACGGAGAAAAGGTAGCACCAGTAATGGTTCATAGAGCGGTATTAGGTTCTTATGAAAGATTCTTAGTACTACTTTTAGAACAAACAAAAGGAGTACTTCCTCTATGGCTATCACCAGTACAAGTAAATATCATTCCTGTAAATATAAAATATCACGATGAATATTGTAAAAAACTAAAAGAAAAACTATTAGAAGAAGATATTAGAGTAGAATACGACGATAGTGAAATAAGTATGAATAAAAAAATTAGACAAAGTAACATCATGAAAAACCCATATACAATAATTATTGGAGATAAAGAACAAGATAACAATTTAATTAGTTATCGTAAATATGGAAGTGAGGAAACTATTTCCATGAATATAGAAGAATTCATTAATAAAATAAAAAAAGAACAAAAAGAGAGATAAAATAAATATGGAGAAATATACAATTGAAAAATTAAATCTAAATAATATAGAACATTATGCTAGAGTAAACGCCCTTTCTTGGTTACAATCATATAAAGAAATAGTGAATAATGATTTTCTAAAACTGATAAATACAGAAGAAGAAATAAAAAAAGCAACACGAAATCTTAAAAACAATCTACAAGATTCTAGTAAAAGATTTCTACTAAAAGTAGATAACCAATATGTTGGAATCTTAAGAATTCGAAAAACAAAATATAAAGAATATTCTAATTACGGTGAGTTAGGAGCCCTATATTTAGTAGATAGTGCAAAGAAAAAAGGATTTGGTAAAATTCTTTTCGAAAAAGCGAAAGAAGAATTAAAACAAATGGGATATCAAAAAATGATTATTGGTTGCTTATCAAAAAATCCTGCAAATGAATTTTACAAACATCTAGGTGGAAAATTACTAGGTACATCTCCTCTTACATTACCAAATGGGCAAAAATTAATAGAAAACTTATACTCCTATGATATATAAAAAGAAAGATAGATATATTCTATCTTTCTTCTTTTTTACAAGTACCTGAGGTATTAGACTCAAACCAAGCAGTAAACTCATCCATATAAGAATCTATCCCAACTTCTTCAGCATATTTTTTTTGTTGTTCCATATCATAAGTGATATTTTTTGCCGTATACCCTACAATTTCTTTATCATTATACATAAGTGTAATATCCCCTTCTTTAGATTCACAAACCAATTTATCAGAAGAAGAAGAAACGAATGTGAAAATAATGAAAAGTAATACCCCAACAAAAACAACAATACCTCCAATAACCATCAATACTATTTTAACTACTTTCATATACTCCTCCTTAAAATCATAATAACAGAAAAAGAAAAAAAGTAAAGCTTGTATTCATAAAAATATTTCAATATAATAAGATTATAAAATAACAAAGGAGAAAAAATATGTACAAAGTAAAAAATTTTACAGATAACAATGACATCAAAATTTTAAAACAAATGGGACCATTTACAGTAGTAGAGTATTTACGAGATTTAAGTGTAACACCAATGACTGCGGAAGTAAGCTATTTTAGTAACTTAATGAACGTTAGAAAAAGACAAGTAATTTGTAATTTAGCAGTATCCCCTGTAACAGTGCAATCAGGTTCAATGCAATGGATGATCGGAAATGTAAATGCTACTACTGGTATTAAAGGAGTAGGAGATTTATTTTCAAAAGCAGTAAGAGGAAAAGTTACTGGAGAATCAGCAATTAAACCAGAATATACAGGAAATGGCCAAATGATTCTAGAACCAACATACAAACACATCATTCTATTGAATTTAGAAGAATGGAATGGATCTATTGTATTAGATGATGGACTATTCTTAGCTTGCGAATCAAAATTACAACAAAAAGCAGTAATGCGTACAAACATATCTTCAGCAATTGCAGGTAATGAGGGTTTATTTAATTTAGGAATCCTGGGAAATGGTGTATTATGTATCGAATCTCCTTGTCCAGAAGAAGAACTAATAGAAATAGAATTAGAAAATGACGTTCTAAAAATTGACGGAAATATGGCAATCGCTTGGAGTGGAAGCCTAGAATTTACCGTAGAGCGTTCAGGAAAAAGTTTAGTTGGATCAGCAGCCTCTGGAGAAGGATTAGTAAACGTATATCGAGGAACTGGAAAAGTACTTTTTGCTCCAATAGATAAATTAAATTAATAAAACTTTACTCCATAAAAAAAGAAAAAGAATAGAAAAAAAGCAAAAAAAATGATATTCTATATATAATAAGGGAAAGGAGTAAAGAAACATATGAATAAAAATAATAATGGTGCATTAAAATTTCTAGGAATAGTCATGATTATCTTTGGTCTACTTTACGCATTATTAGGAACATTAAGCTTAATTGGAATAATTACTGGAGTTTTACCAGGGCATGAAAACCAAGACGCTATTATTGTAACATTATCCTATATTATTGCGATTATCGCTATCGTTGGCGGTGTTATAAGTATAAAAAGAAAGCTAGACAAAGCAAAAATAATAGGAATTGTTTTCGCTACAATAGGATTAATATCTTTAGTCTATACGCAAATAATTCAAAATACTTTTAATAACTTTGATTGTATAACTATAGTATTAGGATTAGGAATAACAATTCTTTCTATAATAGCAGAAAAAGATAAAGAAACCATAGAAAAAAGTAAAAAAGCAAAACACAAAAAAAGAGAAAAATCAAAATCAAAATAATTTTTCTCTTTTTTTTAACTATAATTTTTAATATTTTTTAAAGCTTCCCGTTTCATATCTCTTTCTTTAATAGATTCCCGCTTATCATAATCTTTTTTTCCTCGACAAACTCCTAAGGAAACTTTCAAAATATTATTCTCAGCAAAATATAATTTTAATGGAATTAGAGTTAACCCTTTCAATTGAATGGCCTCTTCTAATTTTTTAATTTCTTTTTTATGAAGCAATAATTTTCGATTTCTAGTTTCCTCATGATTAAATATATTACCTTCTTTATAAGGAGAAACAAACATATTCAAAAGATAAACCTCATGATTTCGAATAATCCCATAGCAATCTTTAATATTACAATTACCATTACGAATAGACTTTATCTCAGTACCAGTTAAAACAATTCCTGCTTCATAAACTTCTTCAATAAAATAATCATGTTTTGCTTTTCTATTTAAAATTTCCATATCATCAACTCCTACTTAATCCCCAAGTAAGTTCAGAATAACGAGAACTAACAACTTTTTTATATTGTTCATAATAACTATTATAGTTAGAAAGAATAGAATTATCTAACATAGAATAAGGATAAACTTTAAAATTACGTTTACCATAATAACTAGATTTCGTATAAATAAGCTCAGCTCTTGGTTTATCCACTGTAGTAACAACTCTATCTTCTGTAACTACTTTGTTTATTGTAACCTCCATAGCAAGACCTGTCAATCTTTCGATTCCGATTTGATCAGAAATAAAATTTCCTAAAGAATAAATCACAAGTGTCTTTCCATCATTAATATATTCAACAGGCTCCACAACATGGGGATGTGTTCCAATAATAAGCTTCACTCCTAAAGAAGATAAATAATTAGCAATTTCCTCTTGTTCCGAAGAAACTCCCATAGAATACTCCGTTCCCCAGTGCATAGCAACAATAATAATATCTACCTGATTTTTAACTTTATCAATATCTGTTTTTACTTTTTCTGGAGAATAAACATTATTTAAATATTCTTTGCCAACAGGTGTTTCCAACCCATTTGTCCAAGTGGTATAAGAAAAAAAGGCATATTTAATTCCATTACACTCATAAATCCTAACTTTATCTCGTTCATCCTGAGAACTTCGTTGTCCGTCCCAAACAACGTTCTTTTGCTTTGACCAATAGTTAACAGAATGCAAAACTCCCTCTTCTCCTTTATCCATCGTATGATTCGTTGCTAAAGATACCAGATTGAATCCAGCATCAACAAAAGCATCTCCAACAGCATCCGGAGAATTAAATCTAGGATAATTAGAATATCCTAAATTAGCACCTCCTAAAATGGTTTCCTGATTATAATAAGACAAATCATATCCAGAAGAAATTGGTTTTATGTATTCCAACATTGGTTTAAAATCGTAATTTCCATTAGATAACAAAGCATCTTCATAAACCGCACTATGAATTAAGGCATCACCGACCATAAACAAATCAAAACTATATTTCTGTGGATATTTTTCTGTTTTCTCAACTTTCTCCACAGTCTTTTTTCTTTCTCTAAAAATAAAAAAGTTAGAAAGAAAGTAACACCCTATCGATATAACAAGTATTATTATACTTAAAAATATTAAGAATAACTTACCACCAAATTTTAATCTTCTAACTTTTCTTACCGCCATACTATAACTTCCTAACTACCTCAAAATCAATGGTTTTGTCCTCTTTAGAGGCACGAACTACTTTTATTAATAATCTCTCACCAATCGTATATTTAACATGACTTCTTTCACCAATCAAAGTCATATGTTCCTCATCATAATGGAAAAAATCTTTCATATCTCGAAGTGGAACCAAACCCTCAATTAAGTTATCAAGTTCTACAAACATTCCAAAACTAGTAACAGAAGAAATCATTCCCTCAAATTCCTCACCAATATGACCTTCCATATATTCAGCCATCTTCATATCTTCTACTTCTCTTTCACAATCGACACTAGCACGCTCTCGATCAGAAGAATGTTCAGAAATATAAACTAACTTTTCTTCCCATTTACGAATCGTTCCCATATCTAACTGCTTGTCAAACAAATAAGTTCTAAGCAAGCGATGAACCGTAGTATCTGGATATCTTCGTATAGGAGAAGTAAAATGAGTATAACACTGACTAGCAAGTCCATAATGACCTAAATTTTCTGGCCGATAAACTGCTTTTTGCATACTTCGAAGTAATAGACTAGACAAAATCTTAAATTCTGGTTTATCCTCCAAAAATTTAACAATTTTTTGAACCGTCTTAGGACTATTATCTTTCAAATCACCAGGAATTTGATAACCTAGACTACCAACAAATCCCAAATAGCTACGAAGTTTCTCTTCTTTAGGAACTTCATGTACACGGTAAATAAAAGGAAGTGACATAAAATAAATATGAGTAGCAACACATTCATTAGCAGCAATCATAAAGTCTTCGATTAACTTTTCTCCAGTTCCTCGATCCCTTAAAACAACCTTCGTAGGCTTACAATCCTCATCTACTAAAATCTTAGCTTCATCAACTTCAAAATCAATATATCCTCTCTTTATTTTCATCTTTCGTAAAATATCAGCAAGTTCTGCCATTAATCGTAAAGAATTTTCAAAAGGTTCATAACCTTCTGGTACAACATTATCTTCTAAAATACTATTAACCTTTTTATAAGTCATTTGAATACGAGAACGAATCACACTAGAAAATATTTCATAATCCAATTGTTTTCCTTCCTGATCAAACTCCATAATACATGAAATAGCCAATCGATCAACATTTGGATTTAAAGAACAAATTCCATTCGAAAGTTCATGAGGAAGCATAGGAATTACTCGATCTACTAAATAAACACTAGTACCACGTTCCATAGCCTCATTATCCAAAGGACTACCTTCCTTTACATAATAACTAACATCCGCAATATGAACTCCCAATTTATAATGACCATTACTCATTCTTTCAATAGAAATAGCATCATCAATATCCTTGGTATCATCTCCATCGATAGTAAATATCTCTAAATCTCGCAAGTCCCTACGACCAACCATATCAATATCTCGAACTTCCATAGGCAAATCTTTTACTTCTTCTTTTACTTCTACTGGAAATTCCGTATTAATATTATACTTATAAACAATCGATAAAATATCCACACCAGGATCATTTTTATGACCAATAATTTCAACAACCTTACCACGATACTTTAAATTATTATTAAGCTTCTTAATAAGTTCAACCACCACTTTATGACCATCAACAGCATTTAAAGAGTCTTCCTTAGAAACTTGAATATCTAACTTAATTTTAGAATCATCTAAAGTTATGTGTCCCATACCTTTTTTATCAAAATTAATTTCACCAATATAACGTTCTACTTGTCGCTTTAAAACTTTTAAAATTCGACCTTCTAAACGATCTAAATTCATTTTACTAGTAATCTCTACCAAAACAATATCATCATGAATTGCCCCATTCATATTCTCTGGTGCAATATATACATCATCTTCCATGTTTTCAATTTCAACAAAACCAAAACCTTTTTTATTTGCCCGTAATGTTCCCTTACGCAAATGACTATCTTCAAGCATCATATAACGTCCTTTATTAGAACAGTAAATAATAACATCTTCTTCCAATTTACGAAGTTCTTCACTTAACTTTGTAATATCCGAAACATCTTGTAATCCTAAAGCATCTTGCAATTCATAAACAGTTAAAGCTTTATCACTATTTTTTAATACATTTATTATATCATCTCTCATTAGTATCACCTTCTATTTTTATTATACTGTAT
>CALVRR010000035.1 GCA_944358705.1 uncultured Bacilli bacterium | reverse complement strand
ATCAAAATGTTTTCTTTTTACATAAATATTATCTACATTCTGTTCTAAATTAAGATATTCTACCTCTTTTATTTTTATTTTTAATATACCTTCTAGTAAATAAATTAATAAGTCTTTATTTTTTTCATTCATAAAGACTTCTTTAAAAGCTCTGTCATAACGACAAGTATAAAACTTTGTGATAACTATCACCTCCTACTGTATTCTTAGAAATAAGTAGGAGATTCCATAAAAAAAGAATTAAAATTTAATTCTTTCTTCAATATAAGCAGGAACTTCTTCTAATTTTAATACAATCTGTTCCATAGTATCACGATCTCTTAACGTAACTGTACCATGATTTAATGTTTCATCATCTACGGTAATTGCAAAAGGTGTACCAATCGCATCACATCTTCGATAACGCTTACCAATAGATGCAGTCTCATCATAACTAGTTGCAAAATGTTTTGCTAATTCTTGATAAACTTCTCTAGCTTTTTCACCATGATATTTTTTATTTAATGGCAATACCGCCACTTTATATGGAGCAAGTGCAGGATGGAATCTCATTACTTCACGACTATCTCCGCTTTCTAATACCTCTTCATCATAAGCTTCACATAAGAAAGCCAAAATAACACGATCTAATCCTAATGCAGGTTCAATACAATAAGGAATAAATTTCTCATTAGTTTCAGAATCAACACACATAAAATCCTCTCCACTACCTGCCATATGATTTTTTAAATCATGATCAGTTCTATTAGCAATTCCCCATAACTCATCAAATCCAAATGGATATAAATACTCAATATCAGTAGTTGCTTTACTATAATGAGCAAGTTCCTCTTTCTTTTGATCATAAAAATGTAAATGCTCACTCTTCATACCTAAAGATGTTAAAAAGTCCATACAATAATTTTTCCAGTAAACAAACCATTCTTCATCTTCCCCTGGTTTACAGAAAAATTCTAATTCCATTTGCTCAAACTCACGAGTACGGAAAGTAAAGTTACCAGGAGTAATTTCATTACGAAAACTTTTTCCAGTTTGACCAATACCGAAAGGAAGTTTTGCACGCATACTTCTTTGAACATTTAAGAAGTTAACAAACATACCTTGAGCAGTTTCAGGTCTTAAATAAATAGTACTCTTCTTATCTTCAGTAACACCTTGGAATGTCTTAAACATAATATTAAAATCACGAATATCAGTAAAATTCTCTTTACCACAGTTAGGACACTTAATATGATGTTCCTTAATAAAGTTTTCCAATTGTTCATGACTCCATCCATCGGCATGTTCACTACTATCATGCTCTTTTAAATATTGATTAACTATTTTATCAGCACGAAATCTTTCTTTACAATCTTTACAATCCATAAGTGGATCTGTTGCCATCTTAACGTGTCCTGATACTTCCCAAGTTTTAGGATTCATTAATATAGCTGATTGAATACCATAATTATAAGGACTTTCTTGAATGAATTTTTTCCACCAAGCTCTACGAATATTTTCTTTTAATTCTACACCTAAAGGACCATAATCCCAAGTATTCGCAAGACCTCCATAAATTTCACTTCCTTGGAAGATAAATCCATATTGTTTACAATAATTAGTTAATTTTTCCATTGTTAATTTTTCCATAAATATTTCTCCTTTTCTATATAATAATTATTATTCTAAAAAACGAAACTAATTCCCTCGGTAATCTCCCGAATAAGTAATAGAAAGAATAAAAATTAACATACGATAATCCATGACATACACCTTCTTTATAAATAAAAAAAATCTAGAATATGTAAGGACGAGTTTCCCCGCGGTTCCACCTTACTTATTCTAGAAGAATCAGCTTTGTCTTATACTGCTCGCGGCTTTCCACACCGGTCATCACACTTATTACATATAATATACAAAACCAAAAAAAATATGTCAAGATATAAATTAATTTCTACTATTTGTTTTTCTTTTAGATTCGGCTGTTTTTTCTCTATACATCATTTGAACTTCACCTAAAGCCATTTGATAAGCTGGATTATCACAATGATTTTTTAAATAATAAGAAAACACATCTAATGACTCTGGATAAATTTCCTCTTGAGCCTGCAAAGTTCCAAGAATAGAAGCAAGATAATTATTTTTTAACTCAAAACTACAATTTTCTTGAAAAAAAGTTCCATTTCTATAACGAAAGAATGTAATCTTTTCACCATTAAGATCCTCAGAAAATGCTCTTGCACTTACTAAACGTCCTTTTTTTCTAGAGGTAACAAACGTAACCTTTCTAATATCCGAACTATCCTCTGATAAATTTTCATAAGACATAATATTATATCTTTTATTCCTAGTTTGTGCTGTAAATTTCATAAATATACCTCCCTAGTTTTTACAATTTACCAAATTAAATAATTATATTTCATAACAGATACTTTAGAACCAGAATATTTCTTAATTTTACGTTGTTTCATAAAAAGTAAAACCCCATCTAAAAATCCTAACAATTGAAATATAGTATAAATAAATAATACTACAACAAATATAATAGCAAGTGACTCTACAAAGGTCATAATAAACATTAATAAAAATAATGCTATCACGGAAATAACGCTACCTATAACATCAAGAATAAACAAAACTCTTTCTCTTTTTAATTTCATCATATAACCTTCCCCCTTAAATGTGAGCATATTATACCAAAAAATATAAAAAAAAGCAATACATAATAGCTAATCGACTATATTCATATTGCTTTTTTACTTTAATCTAATATTATTTTCAAAGATTCAACAATAAAATTATTTCTCATAATCTTTAATTTTTAGTCTTTTGGTTTACTTTACCTACTTTTTTCATATCTGAAGATAAATTTTTCCAATCTCCATCAAACTCATATACTTCTATTGTTTTACTTTCAGTCCTTTTATCTACACCCTGATTAGTATGTACACACCTTTCTCTAATATCACTTGTTACTTCCAATTGACTATTCCCTATTTTCTTAAAATATGTATTTTTACAAACCTCATCAATATCCCCTTCAAATAAACCATCAAATTGACTTATATAATCATCATAACTCGCCTGAAATTCATTTACACAAATACTATCAATTTTACCTTCTGGATTTAAAAACAAATGTACACTTAAGTCATACGTGGAACAATTTAATTCAGGACAATACTGTGTTGCTAAATTTACTTGAACAAGATTAACAATATCCAATCTTCTAATAAAAGGTTCTTTACACCTTCCTTCAAGTCCCAAAAACCTTACTGCTGCCATTGCCACTTCCAACAATTCTAATTCTTGATTAGCATCTTGTTTTTCCATAAATAATTTTCCCTCCAATTTATAAATTAAAAAGATTATACTACAAAACAAGAAAACTGTAAATTATTGACACGAACACTATCCTTGACCTAACTTTTTTAGTTGTTTTATAAATTCTTTACTCTTTAAATAAATCCCTGTATATCGATCATAGTAATCATCCAAAAACTGATTAATTTCCATAACCACGGATTCACTAACTTCTAATTTAGAAATACTTTTAATGTCTACATAATAAAACAAACGAAGTAACTTAATCATTTTATCAGAAACCAAAGGTTCATTACGATAACAATTACGGCACAAATACCCACCAGCATTCGAATCAACAGTAACAATACCTTTGTTATTACCACAGACACTACAACAATCAATACTAGGACTAACACCCAAATAATTTAGAAGTTTTAACTCTAAAATTTCAGTCAAAACAATAGGAGAAAGTCCCTCTTCCATTTTCTTTAATGTATCTTTTAATAAATCTAAAATGCTAGAATCATCATTTTCTCTTACTACTTGTAAAGTAAGTTCTAATAAAAAAGAAGCATAACTTACTTTTTCTAAATCTGTAAGTAACTTAGAATAAGACTCAATAACATCAACAGCAGTTAAAGTAGATATACCATCTTTTTTATAATAAATATGAAACTTCCCATATAAAAGTTTACGACTCACGCCACGTAACTTACATTTCATATTACGACAACCTTTAGACATAATACCAATAAGACCATGTTCTCTCGTAAAAACATTTAAAATCTTACTAGACTCACTATAATTAGTTTCACTTAAAACAATACCCTCTACACATTCTAACTTCAAATCTCATCACTTCTTCTTTTTCATTGCTTGATATAATTGATAATATTTAATTTCTCCAGTTTTTTTAAATAGTTCCCATAAAATATCTTCCATTAAAAATCACCTCTATATTTTTATAGTGATGATTTCTTTTATTTTTTATTCAAATTTTTATTCATCTTCATCTTTTAATCCAAGTTCTAAGAAATATCTTTCTTCATCTCTCCAATTTTTTAAAGTTTTTACATAAGTTTCTAAATAAACTTTTTTTCCTAAAAACTCTTCCATATCATGACGAGCACGACTTCCGATTTCCTTTAGCATAGCTCCACCTTTACCAATAATAATTTTTTTAATATTATCACGATCAACTACAACTAACACCTGAATATGAACAACATTTTCATCTTCTTCATAATTTTCAACATAACAAGTAACACTATGTGGAATTTCTTGTCTGGTAAGTTCTAAAACCTTTTCACGAACAAACTCTGCCATAATAAATCTAGTAGAAACATTAGTAAGATCTTCATCCGAATAAATCTTATCCATATCTGGCAAATACTTCTTTAAACAAGAAATTAAACTATCTAAATTATTTTTCTTTTTAGCAGAAATAGGAATAATCTCCGCAAAATCATACTTTTCTTTTAACTCATTAATTTTTTCTAATAAAACACTCTTATCTTTAAATTGATCAACTTTATTCAAAAGTAAAAATATAGGAACACCATGATCTTTTATTTTTTCTAAAATAAATTCGTCTCCCCTACCAAAACCTTTATAAATATCTACTAAAAATAAGATAACATCGACACCTTCCGTATTATTATAAGCTTTTTTATTCATTAAATTACCAAGCTTATGAGTTGGCTTATGAATACCAGGAGTATCAATAAAAATAATTTGGGAATCCTCACCATTATAGATTCCTTGAATAACATTACGAGTAGTTCCACTAACATTAGACGTAATAGCAAGTTTCATTCCAAGTAAACTATTAAGTAATGTACTTTTACCAACATTAGGGCGTCCAACTAAACTAACAAATCCACATTTCATACTAAATCATCCTCCCCAAAAGGATAAGGACACAACTCTTCTACCGTGTACTTTTCTACATCACCATGAGTAGAATAACAGTACACAAAAGAATCTTTAGAAAAGAATTCACTAATAACTTGTCTACAAACAAAACATGGCATTCCAATATTACCACTACTTACCATAACATGTAATTCTTTAAAATCCTTTTTCTTATATCCGGAACTAACAGCCGAAACAATAGCACTTCTTTCTGCACAAATAGCAGCTCCATAGCTAGCATTTTCCACATTAACTCCAGGAAATTCCCTTCCATCTTTCATAACTACAATAGCACTAACTTGAAATTTAGAATAAGGACTATAACTATTTTTATGTAATTCTAATAACTTTTCTTTCATAATATACCTCGCATAAATTCTATAAATTCAGGAACAAAAATAATAAGACCAATAATAGCAGAAATAATTGCCATCATAAGTACTCCGGCACTTGCAGTATCTTTCGCAAGCTTAGCAAGTGGATGAATCTCAGGAGATGCCAAATCAACTACATACTCAATTGCTGTATTAAAAAACTCAGCCATTAATACTAAACCAATTAAAACTAAACATACTAACCATTCTACATAACTAATTTTAAAAACAAAACCAAAAATAACAACTAAAACTGCAATTACCGTATGAATCTTTAAATTCTGCTCACCTTTATAAGCTTCAACAATACCGAAGAAAGCATAACGAAAACTATCAACCAATCTTTTCTTATCTAAGATTACCATTTTCTTATTACCGTTCGATTTTACACTCATGAAGAACCTCCTCCTGTTTAGCAAACATTACTTTTTCTTCCTCTTCTGTCATATGATCATATCCTAATAAATGATAAAAACCATGAATAGCCAAAAAAGAAAGTTCTCGAAGTAAAGAATGTCCATATTCTTCGGCTTGACTTCTTGCTTTATCAATAGAAATATAAATATCTCCTAACACTCTCTCACCATCTGGAGCAACCATATCTTTTTCATCTTCCAAAGCAAAAGTAATAACATCCGTTTCTCGGTCAATATTCCGATAATTCTTATTTAACTCGTGAATATAATTATTATCTACAAGAATAACATTAAAAATAACATTCTCTAACCTTTCTTTTTTAATCGCATAATTCAAAACATCTTTTACAGTTTCTAATTCCCTAACCTCTTCTTCTGTTTGATTAAAAATCTCCAACTGATTCATTTTACCACCTCTATAACAATGTAATAAGTCCTATCAATAAAACTATCGCTATTATATTTAAAAACATTTCACTTTTCAAGACCGAAGGCAACTTTTCTCCAATCTTTGACAACACATAATAGCAAAGGAATCCTAAACATCCACCAAATAAATTTAAAAGAATATCATCAATATCAAAAACCCTACCAATTACCATTTGTACCGTTTCAATAGAAATCGATGCAATCAAAGTAAGAATTAAAGGCAACCACACTTTTTTACATTTTAAATAATAACTAACAAAAAATCCAAATGGTAAAAACAGCAACATATTTCCTACGACATTTTTAACAAATAAGCGACTTCCAAAAGCATATCGAAATATCTCCCGAAAAGGAATAAAATTATTACTTGACCAACTAACCGTATCCTGAAAAGTAACTACTTGGAACAAACATAAAACATAAATAATAAAACATAACATTAATAAATCTTGATACAACACAAATTTTACATGATTTTTTAAAAGATAAGCAATACGAAAAGAAATAATGATAATACTAGATATCAAAACCATAGGCCATGTAAAATTAACAACTCCCTGAATTGTCGTTGAAAGTGGTCCAAACATGCCTACTCCTCCTTTTGATTCTCCTTATTAATATCAACATTCTCAATACTAACCGTATCCGTAATATCTTCTTTTACTCGAAAGAATACTTCTACTATTATTTTACTATCTTTTTCATACTTTTTCAAAATTTTTTTAGAAATAACTTCATCATCCTTAGAAAGTTGTTGAGAAAGTTTTTCTAAAGCCAGAGAATAAGCCTTAGAATCAATACTATCTAAAGTATATTTTTCATCAATTACCTCTGTTTCTAAATAAGTAGAAAATAAAAATTGAATTGGTAACAACCTAGATTTTAAAAGAACTTTACTTTTTTTCTGATAAGTATCATAATGAGAAAATAAATGATAAGTAGTATTTAAAAATTGAACTTCTAATTTTCTTTTTTTCTTTCCAGTAACTTTTTCCTCATGATAATGTTTAGGAATTTCCAAAGTAACTTGATACCATACTTCTCCAAAAACTTGTCCCCTAGCACATCTTTTACTTACAATATCTTCTTTATTATAGATAAGACCACTAATAATAACATCTCCACGCTTTACATAATCTAATTTTTTCTTTTTCACTTCCCCTTCTTCCGCATGAATTTCTAAAATCATAGCGTCTTTTTTCGCAACAATATTCTGCGGACGACAGGCTTTTTTTTCTTTACTTTTTTTTCTTTCTTCGACACGTACAATATATTTAGTTCCCACTTCTTCTATCTCTAACCATTCTATTTTCTCTGTTTCCTTCTCTAATATCTTTTCTACAATTTCCTCTTTTTCCTCATAACTAACTTTAAAATGAAACCTCTCGATACCAAATTGCTTTAAATCTTCATAAATAATCGACCGAATAAGTTCATTGGAATGAACAACATCCACCTGAAAAATAACATGACTAAGAAAAAAAAGAATTCCCAAGAAAAAAACGATTCCCAATAAAAAAACAAAATATTTATGAACTAAATACTGTATTTTAGCAATCCCATAACGATTTAAAATAGTAATAAAATAACTGGTCTTAATTTCTTGTATTATTTTCCAACCTTCCGCATCCACAAGAAGAATGACTCCGGAGGGGACTTCTTCTTTTTGGTAGATAGAAACATGCTTTCCAATTAATAAAGACACAAAATAAGAAACATTCTTCCCTTGAATCAAAATACGGTAGCGACTATTCATAAGACACCTCAACCTGCTCGATAATTCCACCAATCAAAACTTCATTTTCTAATAAACGATTCAAAGTAAACTCTCGTCCTTTCACAATAACACGTCCATAATTCGTTAAAAAAGAAACCCTACTTTCTTCCAAAGCCAAAATTTTAATAAAATTAACCGCAAGTAAACGATTTTCAAAAAGAGTAATACGAAATTCTTGATCCAAAATATAATCTTTTACCTTAGAAAGCATAATCATCACCTAATAAAAGATATGAAAAAAAAAGACTTTTTAGTCTTTTATTGTAATTTAGATTTAATAATTTCACTGACAACTTTCATATCCGCTTTTCCCTTTAATTTAGGAGTAACTTCTTTCATAATCTTACCCATATCACGAGCACTCTCAGGATTTACTACTTGGAATGCTTCATCTATAATAGCAATAACCTCTTCTTCCGATAATTGCTCTGGCAAATAATTTTGTAAAATATCAATTTCTGCCTGAGTTTTAGCAATCAAATCATTTCTTCCACCTTTTTCAAATTCAGCAATAGAATCCTTTCTTTGTTTGATTCCACGATTAACAACTTCGATTAATAAATCATCATTAATTTCACGTTTTTTATCAATATGTTCCTTATCAAGATCACCTTTAATCATACGAATTGTAGTTAGACGATCCTTATCTTTAGCTTTCATTGCCTCAATCATATCTTGTTTTAACTTTTCTACCATATTCTCATCTCCTTAATCATATTATACAAAACAATATAAAATTATTCAAATAATTATCAATTCACAAAAAAAGAGACCTTAGTCTCTGTTGTCTTTACGATTTCTCTTCTTTGAATTTTTTATTCCTTCTTTTTTAGCTGCTCTTCTTGCTACTCCTGGTTTAATATATGATTCACGTTTTTTGCACTCTGAAGGGACACCGTCTCTAGCTACTTTTTGTTTGAATTTTCTTAGTGCTAAATCCAAATTACCATTTTTAACTGTTACTTGAGTTGCCATCAATTATCCCTCCCTTCGCTTTAACTACAAAAAATTATATCAGACCTTTCCTTATATTTCAACATTTTTTTCCGATTTTTTTCAGAAAAACGCCAAAATAGGCAATATTTTTCAGTCTAAAGGACATAAATTACCCTCTGCAACTCTTCGAATTGCACTACCGACACTTTTTCCAGCATCCATAAGTAATTTAATCACATTAGCAAAAGCATTAATGACTGTACCAGAAATACTATCTCCTCCAACAACACAATCAAGCTCTAAATTATCTACTTTTTTCATTTTTGACAAGGATTTGGACTAGTAATTCCTTCTAATACTCCAGCAAAAAATACAACTAATGCTGCAATTCCAACCATAGTCCATCCTGATACACCTCCCTTCACTTGTTCTAACTCTAATACATCAACTCTTTGCATTTAACCTCCTTTCCAAATGTCAAAAAATATAGAAGAAAAAGAACGATTTTTTTGATAAATAACTAACGTAATACTATCATTTTCCAAATACTTTTTAGGAAACGATACTTCTAAAAAAACTTGGTGATAAACTTTTTTATCCCTTTTTATTAGATTTTTTTCTACCCTTTCAATAGAAAATTTACTTTTTTTCCCTGAAATAAAAACAAAACGATTATGATAAAACCATGATAAATCTTTAGAAGAAAGAAGCACCATAACTTGATTAGGACCTACAACAACACCGGGAATAGAGTGATAAATTTTAATAAAAGAAACTCGAAAAGAAAAAATCAAAAGAAAAATGAAAAATATAATTGCAAAAATCAAAAGAAAAGGAAGCATAGAAAAATTTTCATATTTCTTAGATTTCATAAAGAACTCCTCCTTCTAAACGATATCGATAATCGTAAAGTTCAAAATGATTTAATCGATGACTAATAATAATAACCGTTTTTTCTCTCAAATAAGAAAAAATATTTTGTAAGATAATTCCTTCCTGTAAAATATCAATTTGATGAAATGCTTCATCAAAAATATAAATATCACTATTTTTAAGTAGTGCTCTAGCAAGTAAAATCTTTTGACGTTCTCCACTACTAAAATTAAATCCATTTTCTTCTACCATCGTCTGATATCCTAACGGTAGTTTTTCTAACAAATCATCCAAAAGAACCATTTTAGCAACACAATCAACCTTTTCTTGGTCAACCTCTCTATTTAAAGTAATATTATAATAAAGAGTATTCGAAAATAATAATTCTCCCCCTGTAACATAAGAAATCCGATTTCTAAGTAATTCCAAATGGAAATGATTGATATCCATAGAACCAATCCGAACCATTCCGTAAGGGACTTCAATATAACGCATTAATATTTTAACTAAACTACTCTTTCCTCCCCCAGACTTTCCTGTTAATAAAACTTTCTTACCATAAGAAATAGAAAAAGAAAAATCAGAAAACAACTCTTTACTAGAATAAGAAAAAGAAAGATGCGAAAATACAATATCCCCCTCCAATGTCATCAATTGATAATAAGAACCTCCATCAAAATTTTCTCGAAATAAAGAAAATAAATCTTGAACTCTAGAAAAAGAAAGCGGTATTTGATAATTTTCAAAAAAGAAACTAAGAATTCTATCACTACAACCAATGAGATAATGAAACACATGTTGACAGATAAAAAATTGAGCAACAGAAATTTTCTCTATAATTAATAAATAAGCACCAAAACCATAAAATAATAAATACATAATAGAAGAAAAAAATTGCTTTATTTGTTGCTCAAAAATAAGTAATCGCTCTAATAAATATAAATGAGATAAATAAGAACGATAATTATTCCCAAATTGTTCTAAAAATTCGTATTCCAAATGTAGTCCTTTCAACGTATCTACATTTTGAAAAGACTCAATCAGAAAAGACTGAACACCATCACTTTTTACTAAAATTCTTTTTTGCTTTTTCTTTTTTAATCGATAAGAAAAAATACCAATAATAAAAGATAGAACAAAATAACCAACAAACAAAAGTAAAAAGAAGGAATGAATTTGAGATAATAAGTACAAGAATAGAAGAAAAAACAAAGCATCACTCATAAGTGTAGTAACCAATTGTAAAATAAAATTCTTTACTTTAATAGCATCTTGTAATCGTTCCAAGACTTCTCCTAAAGTTCGATTCTTAAAAAATAAATATGGAAGTAGAAGAATTTGTTTATATATATACAACATAAGTTCCTCATCGAAGATAGAACTCACTTTCACAAAAATAAAATTTTTAATAAATCGAAAAAATAATTGACCAAGATAAAAAAGAAATAGAAACAAACTAAACGAAAAAAGAGAATCATAAATAGAAAATTGTATAGCATAATCAAATAAATACTGAAAATGAAAGGCAATGACCAATTGAAAAATAATAATAAAAACTGAAAAAATAAAAATGAAAAACAAATAACGTCGATAGCGATAACAAAAGTTTTTTACAAAGAAAAGTAAAGAGTTTTTCTCATAAAATATAGGTAATTTTTTTATTGGTACTAAATATAAATAATATCCACTAGATAACATTTGAAATTCAGAAAAAGAAAGAACAACCTTTCCTTTCGCAGGATCCATAAGTATAAGTTCTCTTCTGGAAAAATCAACCTGATAAATAACAACGAAATGTTGATACTTTTTCTGATAGACGATATGAGCAATACAAGGAATTTTTTCTACATCAAGATAAGTTATTTCTCCTTTGACACCCTCACAAGAAAAACCAAGTTTCCTTGCCGCTTCCAACAACTGATAAAAAGAAACACCACTCTTATTGGTACCTGTAAGTTCTCTTAAATATTCTCTCGATACATCTCCCCCATAATATCGAATAATAGAAAGTAAGGAACAAACACCACAATCTTTACTTCCCTCTTGTAAAACAACCTTCAAAAATTCTTCCACCTCCACTTTTATTATTAGAAACAAAAACTTTTTTCCGATAAAAATTTGAAAAAAATGTTATAATTGTTATAATAAAAAAGAATGGAGAGATGAACATGCTTTACAAAGAACCAATAATGCCTCAAGAAAAAAAAGAAGACTTCCTCTTCTCTAGCAAACCATATAATGAAGATATTGATATCAACCAAGTAGCAGCAATACAAGACTTTTATGAAAAAAACTGTTATATAAAAGAAGAAGACATTCCTACTTTCTTAAACTGGTTAACTTTTGCTGCAAGAACGAACATCACCCATCCCCTAGACTCCCCATTAGAAAGCTCCTTTGCTGGAAAATGTGCCATAGCACAAGCATTCTATAATAAAATTTTAGATAAAATAAAAATACCTGTCATGAATTTTAATATTGGAAATCTACTAAAAACAGCTCCCATCCATGAAGTAACTTGTATCAGCATCCCAACCACAAGAAAAAATCAAAAAACAACAAAAACATTTCTACTAGACCCTACCTTCAGACAATTTTGTCTAACTGAAGAAAATCGTTTTGAAAGATATTTTGAAGAACCACGCTGGGCAGTAAGAATGGCTACACCACATCCTGGATACTTTTTTAACCTAACAGAAAAATCAAAAGCATTTGCCAATCAATTAATTAAAGATGGCTACTTTGAACTAACCGAAGAAAATCTAAAGACCTATCTTGATCCCTTTGCTTTATATGTAACACCCAAAGAAGCCTATACCGATCAAAACTATCTAGGAAAAGTCGCTCACACAACTACAACAGCAAACGAATACTGGCAGCAAATACTTAACGTTGCAAATAAAAACGAACCCCTACTAGGAAATGAATCATTTAATCTAGATACCCCCAAAGAAATAGTTGCCAAAAAAAATAGAAGTTTTAAAAATAAAATTAAAAACTTCTTTCAAAAACAAGAATTAGAAGATATGTTTGCAATCCCTGAAGAAAACAAAAACACAAAACAATCAAAAAAAAATCCCTAAATAAGGGATTTAATTTTCTATGGTGTCCGCGAGGCGACTCGAACGCCTGACCGATCGCTTAGAAGGCGATTGCTCTATCCAGCTGAGCTACGCAGA
>CALVRR010000034.1 GCA_944358705.1 uncultured Bacilli bacterium | reverse complement strand
TACTCTAAAATTATAAGAGATAGTTATCTATATTTAGATGATGATAGAGTATCAATAAAAAAATATTTAGGAGATTATCAAGGATTGTACCGTGTAGAAGTTACATTCAAAACAAAAGAAGAAGAAAATAAATATCAAAAAGAAAATTGGATGGGAAAAGAAATCACAAACTCACCATTAGCATTTGATAAAGATTTAAGTAAATTATCAAAAGAAGAATTTAAAAAAGAATTAGAAAAATATAGAAACACCTAAGTAACTTTACTAGTATATAATATACAGTCTAAAAAAAGGAAAGGAAAAAAATGGAATATAACGTAATCGCAACAGACCTAGACGGAACACTATTAACAAGTAATAAAAAAGTAACTGAAAAAACAAAAAAAGTTTTAACTATCTTAAAAAGGAAAGGCTTTTTCATACTAGGAATTACCGCCAGAAACTTATCCAGTGTAAAAGGAGTAGTAGATATTAACTTATTTGACTATTTAATACTAAATAATGGATCCGATATATATGATATAAATAGAAATACTTCAAGAAATATCAATCATATAAATAAAGTTATAATAAAAAAACTAACAGAACAATACGAAAAGATATCCCCTAGAATAGAATATTGTTCCATAAACCATTACTACCTCAAAACAAAAACAAAAGATAATTCTAGAAACTTTTTAATTAATATAGAAAAACTAGAAGAAATTTATGAACCAATATCCAGAATAAACATTTTTCTAGAAACAAAAATAGAACAAGAACAAATAAAAGAAGAAATAGAAAAAAATTATCAAACAATAGAAATAATAAAGATGAACGATACAGACCAAAAAAATAGTAGATTATGGCTAACAATAAATCCTAAAGGAGTAAACAAACTGGAAACATTAAAATTATTATGTAAGAATCTAAAAACAAATACTAATAAAGTCGTTTTCTTTGGAGATGGAGAAAATGATCTTTCAATAATGAAAGAAGTGGGATTAGGAGTAGCTATGGAAAATAGTGTACCAATTATAAAACAGACAGCAAAAGAAAGAACCCTATCTAACGATGAAGAAGGAGTAGCTATCTTTCTAGAAAAATATTTTTTAATAGCCGATATAAAATAATTAAATAAAAAAATTCTAGGAATATAATAAAATATATGATATGATGTAAACATAGAGAGGTGAGAAAATGAGAGAAAGAAATATTGCAGTAGCGATTGTATTATCAATTATCACTTGTGGAATTTACGCAATTTATTGGTTCATTGTTTTAACTGACGATGCAAGACTTGCTAGTGGAGATCAACAAGCTCCATCTGGTGGAATCGCTTTCCTATTAACGTTAGTAACATGCGGTATTTATGGTATTTACTGGGCGTATAAAATGGGAAAAACTCTAATGGCTGCAAAACAAAAAAATAATCTTCCTGTCGAAGATAATTCTGTACTATACTTGGCACTTCAATTCTTAGGACTAGGAATAATTAATTACGCTCTAATGCAAAATGATCTAAACCAAATCGCAAGGGGAGGACAAAGTTAAAAAGCAATATGCTTTTTTTCTTTCTATGAAAAAGAAAGTAATCATAGCTCTCATTTTATTCCTTTTACTAATAGGATACTTAATTCTAGGAAATTATTTTCATATTTATATCGATTGCCCTATAAAAAAAATAACAGGTTGGTATTGTCCAGGTTGTGGTATCACTAGAATGCTCTTATCACTACTAAAACTAGATTTTTATCAAGCCTTCCGCTACAACTCCTTATTATTTATTAGTCTACCAATAATTCTATTTTTTTTAATAGAATCAATAATTACTAAAAAGGAACCTTTATATAATAAAATACCAACCAAAGTCTGGGTATTGGTAATTGTAATTTTTCTCGTTTATGGAATCTTAAGAAACATTCCTTTCTTTGATTTTTTAGCACCAACCGTAATTAAATAATCATTTGACAAAAAAACATAATAAAAGCACCAAGCAGAAATGAAAGAATAATTCGAATAGGAATCGGATATCTCCAAGCAGTAGGAAGTAGTTCATAAACAGAAATATGTATCATAATACCAGCAGCCATAGCTAAGATAGCTCCAAGTCCAAAAGAAGTAATTATTGGAGCCAAAAACAAATAGGCAAGAACAGCACCAAACAATTCCGAAAATCCAGAAAGAAACGTAAAGAAAATAGCTTTTTTCTTACTGTAAGTCGCATAATAAATCGGTATAGCAATACTAATTCCCTCTGGAATATTATGTAAAGCAATACCAATTGCTAAAGTTATTCCCAATAACAAATCCTGACTACTAGAAAGAAAGGTAGTAATCCCTTCTGGAATATTATGAAAAATAAGTGCGATAACTGAAACAATTCCTACACGATACAAAAGGTTAGAGGAAAACTTTTTCTCAATCTTTCCATCCACAAAAGAAGAAAATAAGATTCCACAAACAACAAAAATACCAGTAAGTAACATGGTAGGAACCATCAAAAAAGTCTTACCAATCAAACTAGTAGCTTCAGGAATTAAAGAAAAAAAAGAAATTGATAACATAACACCAGCCGAAAAAGCCAAAGAAAAAGGAATAATAATATCCTGCTTTCTCCCACTAAAAAAGATAGGCAAAATTCCTAACATTGTCGCAAAACCAGCAAAACTTGTAATTATAAAACTTATCATAATTGAATTCATACTAAAGTATATGAAAAAGAAAAAGAACAATGCCAAAACAACGTTCTTTATTTTTTTAATAACTTTTTTTCAATCTCTGGAATAATCTCATTTCCTCTAGAAACAAAATGATCAAAATCTCTTTTTACAACATCACTTGAAGTAACATAGTAAACACTTGATTGAAATTCTGTCATATCATTAATAATAAAAGCAAATAACTCTAAATCATGGTCACTAACATAATTTTGTAATAAAGGAAAAAAAGAAGAAAGCCTTTCCGATATCTGTTCAGGATAAAGTAGAGAAACATAAGAAGCAGCAACATTTTTATCACCAAAGTGATATTCTTTTAATCCATGGGTTAAAAAACTAGTAGGATTAGAAATATCCGTCAAACAAAGGCCATCATCGTATAATTTAGAAAAATCGAATTGATATTTCTCTACCATTCTTTCTACCCAGGAAATATCTCTATCCACCGTTTTACTAGAATGAAAGGATACTGTATCAATCATAGTAGCAAGCACCGCCAATTCTATTTCTTCTTTCGTAAAAGAATTTTCGTTATCTTCCACAATCATACAAGCCGTAGAACTAAATCTTTCATTACGATAATAGGGAAGTACAATATCTTTTGAAGTAGGATGATGATCAAGAACTGCAACCACATCTCCCACAACATCTCGTTCATGATGATCTACCAAAATATATTTTTGATTTTTCAAATCAGGAAGACTTCCCTGAAATTTCATAGGATCCAAGTCATATTTTCTACAAACCCTTAAATTTTCCTCCTCAATAACAGAATCTGGAATCATAAACTTACTAACATATCCACATCTATTTAAATATTGTTCTAACAAATATCCACTGACAATACTATCCACATCAGGATTTTGATGTCCTAAAATAATATAATCAAAAGTCTTCATAAATCCCTCCATCAAAAGTATAACATAGAATCAAAATATATGATATAATACAAAAAAAGAAAAGAGGGTACTATGAATTACGATTTAGAAATGGAAAAACAAATAAAAAACTTAAAAGGAAAACCAAGACTTTTACTACATGCTTGTTGTGCACCTTGTTCTTCTGCAGTACTAGAAAGAATATCCCAATACTTTGACATTACCATTCTTTATTACAATCCAAATATCACAGAAAAAGAAGAATATGAAAAAAGACTTCACGAACTAGAAAAATTTGTCAAAGAACTAAATTTAGATAACATAAAAGTCTTACCTGGAAGATATAATCCGAATGAGTTTTTCTCTATGGCCACCGGTTTAGAGCAAGAAAAAGAGCGAGGAAAACGTTGCTATAAATGTTATAATTTAAGATTAGAAGAAACCGCCAAAATTGCAGAACAAGAACATTTTGATTATTTCACAACAACATTAAGTATCAGTCCCTACAAAAATAGTAATTGGTTAAATGAAATAGGAGAGAAACTAGATAAACAGTATACAGCAACATATTTATATGCCGACTTTAAAAAGAAAAATGGTTACAAACGAAGCATTGAATTATCCAAACAATACCATCTATATCGCCAAGACTATTGTGGGTGTATTTACTCAAAAAAAGAACGAGAATTAACCAAAGAATGAACAACATCATAAAATAAAGTAGAACTTTACTAAAAACAAAAAGTAGCGTATACTTAAATCATAGAAAGAAGTGAGAAAGATGAAATATTATTGCATAGGAATTAAAGGAACAGGAATGTCAACTCTTGCTCAAATATTACACGATTTAGGAAATGAAGTAAGTGGTTATGACGATGCCAAAGGACACAAATTCACACAAAATGGCCTAGAAAAAAGAAATATTCCTATCTATTATGATCATAATCACCCAATAGATAAAGATACTATTGTAACCTACAGTGTTGCCTTCAAAGAAGATCACGAAGAAATGAAAAGAGTAAGAAATTTAGGTTTAACAATAAAAAAATATAGTGAATTAATGGGAGATGTCATTAATTTATTTGAAACAATCGGAGTAAGTGGAACGCATGGAAAAACAACTACATCATCACTAATAAGACATCTATTAGAAGAAACCTTAGGTTGCAATTATTTTATAGGTGCTGGAGATGGATACGCAAACAAGAACAATAAATATTTTGTAGTAGAAAGTGATGAATTTAATCGTCACTTCACAGACTATCATCCAACATATTCAATTATTACAAATATTGAAGCAGAACATCTAGAATGTTATAAAGATATTAATGATATTAGAAATGCTTTTGAAATATTTGCAAACCAAACAAAAAAACTAGTAGTAGCCAATGGAGATAACGAAGAAGTAAAAAAAATAAACTATAAAACAAACGTAAAATTCTATGGATTTAAAGAAGATAATGACATAGTAATAAAAAATATGGAATTATTAGAAACCGGATCTGTTTTTGATTTATATATAGATAACAAATTATTTGGACATTTCGATATTCCTTTATATGGAAAACATATGGTAGCAAATGCTGCAGCAGCAATTACAATTGCCAAAGAATTAGGACTATCTAAAGAACAAATACACAAACTATTAGAAACCTTCCATAATGCAAAACGTCGTTTTGCAGAAACAAAAATAGGTAATTGTGTAATTATTGATGACTATGCTCATCATCCAACGGAAATTAAAGTAACCCTAGAAGCAGTAAAACAAAAGTATCCTAACAAACGTTTAGTAGTAGTCTTTGCTCCTAATACATATTCTAGAACAAAAGATTTTAAAGAAGAATTTATTGAGGCCTTTCGCATTGCCGATAAAACTTATCTAACGGAAATCGATTGCAATAGAGAACGTCAAGAAGATTACCCAGGAATAACTTCTCATATTATTGTTGATAATCTAAAAAATGGGGATATGATTAGCGTAGACACCATAAATAAATTAGAAAATGAAAAAGACTCCGTAGTATGTTTCATGAGTTGTGCTTATGTTGACAAATTAATTGACAGTTTCAAAAACTTGATAAAATAAAGAGGAAATCCTCTTTTTTCTTTTTCTCGAATTTTTTTTCGATTTTTCCTGTTTGTTCGATTGATTTATACGAACAATTGTACTATACTTATATCAGATAATAAAAGGGAGGAAAAATTATGAAAAAGAAATATTTAGTATTACAAATCAGAAAGGAAAAAAGCATATTACCGCCAAAAACCGACCTTGACAATAAAATTTATCAAACCTTAACAGACAATATTTTTTATGAAGACATTTATATATATAACAAAGAAGAGTACTTTATAGATATTACAAACTATGAAGAACTATATCAGAAATCTTCTTATCAAATAGCGCAACAAATAAAAAATAATTTAACAAAAAAATTCCGAGTTTCTATAAAAATAGGAATAGGAACGAACCTTTTTTTAGCAAAGACTGCATGTGATATCATAACAAAAATAAAAAAAGCAAATATAACATATCTAGACGAAAAAGAATACATCGCAGTCTGTTCAAAACATAAACCTCTATCAGACTTTTGGCAAATAAGTCATAGTATGATGTTAAAACTAAATAGTCTAGGAATAAATACAATGGAAGACCTTAGAAATTTCTCATACAAAAAACTATACGAAACCTTCGGTTATAATGCAGAATATCTAATCAATCACTCATTAGGAATAGAAAGTACCACCATCCAAGAATTAACAAAACAAAAAATTCCTAAGACCGTTTCTTCTTGTTCTAGCTTTAAACATATAAAAACAAGAAAAGAAAGCATCAAAGACTTAGAAAATTTATTAGATTTCAACATTTTAAAACTAAAAGAAAATTCTCTAGCAACCAAAACCATTCACTTATATATTAAATATGCAAATAATATTATACCAAGAGAAATTATTCCTATTAAATTAACAAAACATACCAATTCTTATACAATTTTGATGGAAAAATCTCTAAAAACTTATAAAGAGAAAGCTAATCTTTTTATTCCTATCGAAAAACTAGCCATCTCCTTTGGAGAAATTATAAAAACAGACGATATAACCAACCAATTACCAAGTAGTAAAAAAAAGAAAAGAATTTCTTTTCGAAATATTTTTTACAAAAAGAAAGAATTATCTCTAACTAGTCCAAATCAAATGTCATTTTTGAACATATAAAATTATCTTTTTTCTAGGAAAGAACCCTAAATTTTGCTATAATAGTACTAGTGGTGAAAATTATGAAACGTAGTGAAGTACAAAGAGAAAAATTAAGTCCAATGATGCAACAATATATGGAGATAAAAGATAAATACGAAGACAGTATTATCTTTTTTCGCCTTGGTGACTTTTATGAAATGTTTTTTGAAGACGCCATTACCGCATCTCGTGTTTTAGAACTAACATTAACAGGAAAACAAGCCGGTCTAGAAGAAAGAGTTCCCATGTGTGGAGTTCCTCATCATGCTTATGCCTCTTACGTAGACGAACTAATTGAAAAAGGATACAAAGTAGCTATCTGTGAACAACTAGAAGATCCCAAAGAAACCAAAGGAATGGTAAAAAGAGATGTAATTCAAGTAATTACCAAGGGAACAAGAATTGATGAAAATATGGATTCAAAAAGCAATAACTACATTGCAAATATCTACAATTTTGATTATTGCTATGGAATTAGTTTTGCAGATATCTCCACTGGAGAAATCTATGCCATGTTAATTGAAGGCGAAAAAGAAAAAGTAATTAAAGAAATTGCAAAACAAGGATTTAAAGAAGTAATTGTAAATGATTCTATCAACCGCGAAATAATCGAAATATTAAGAACCAATTACAACGTATTAGTTACAATCACCAAAGAAGAGTTAAATGATAAAAACTATGAATATATCTATAAAGAAATCGAAGATGTAAGAATCACTTCCACCATTAAACATTTATTACACTATATTATAGATACAAAAAAAGGAGATCTTCATCATCTACAAAAATGTAAAGTAATTAAAAATAGTGAATTTCTAGAATTTGACAACAATACCAAAAGAAATTTAGAATTAACAGAAACTCTAAGAAATAGAGAAAGACAATACAGTCTATTATGGTTATTAGACAAAAATAAAACTGCTATGGGATCCAGATTTTTAAAACATAATATTGAAAATCCCTTAACCAAAAAAGAAGCGATTGAAAGACGCTACAACATGATAGAAAAATTATCTACAGAATTTATTTTAAGAGATGATTTAATTCAAGAATTAGGAAATGTTTATGACCTAGAACGTCTAGCAGGAAGAATTACTTATGGAAATTTAAATGCCAAAGACTTATTACAATTAAAAACTTCTTTAGCTCATCTTCCAAAAATAAAAGAAATATTAGAAACAATTCATTATGATAAAAAATTAGAAACCTTAGAAGAATTATACGAACTATTAGATAAAACCATCTTAGAAGATGCACCATTTACCTTACACGAAGGTCATTTAATTAAACCTGGATATAACGAAGAACTAGATGAATTAAAAAAGATAAGTAGTGGATCCAAAGAATTTATTTTAGAAATGGAACAAACGGAAAAAGAACGTACTGGAATAAAAAATCTAAAAGTTGGCTTTAACAAAGTTTTTGGATATTATATCGAAGTATCTAAAGGACAAACACACTTAGTAAAAGAAGAATTCGGATATGATAGAAAGCAAACACTAGCCAATTGTGAAAGATTTACAACACCACTTCTAAAAGAAAAAGAAAATATTATTTTAGGTGCCGAAGAAAAAATTATTAGTTTAGAATATAAATTATTTATGGATATCAGAGAAGTAGTAAAAAGATATATTGGAAAATTACAAAAAATTGCCAAAATAATCAGTGAAGTAGACATGTTACAATCCTTTTCTGTAGTAAGTGACAACTATAAATTTGTTCGTCCTACATTAACAGAAGAAAGAACAATTAAAATGATAGAATGTCGTCACCCAGTCGTAGAACAAGTAATGAAAGATAAATATATTCCAAATGATATTATCATGGATAAAACAACCGATATTCTATTAATTACTGGTCCAAACATGGCCGGAAAATCCACTTATATGAGGCAATGTGCAATCACAGTAATTATGGCTCAGATTGGTTGCTTTGTTCCTTGTAAAAGCTGTACAATGCCTATATTTGATAAAATATTTACAAGAATAGGAGCAAGTGATGATCTTGTCAGTGGAGAATCTACTTTCATGGTAGAAATGAAAGAAGCAAATACCGCGATAAGTGAAGCAACAGAACATAGTTTAATCTTATTTGATGAATTAGGAAGAGGAACAGCTACCTACGATGGAATGAGCCTTGCCCAGGCTATTTTAGAATATATTCACGATAAAATAAAAGCAAAAACCATGTTTTCTACACACTATCACGAATTAACATCCCTAGAAAAAGATTTAAAACATTTAAAGAATGTACATGTATCTGCCGTAGAAAAAGATGGAAAAGTAACATTCTTACACAAAGTAAAAAATGGTGCCGTAGACAAAAGTTATGGTATCCATGTAGCAAGTCTTGCTCACTTACCAGATTCTCTAATTAAAAGAGCAGATGAAATTCTAAATATATATGAAAAGAAAAACATAAAAAAAGAAACCTTTACTCAAACATCTCTATTTGAATTAACGGAAAGTGAAGCGGAACCCAAGAAAAATACAATTGAAGAAAAAATTAAAGAAATAAATCCATTAGAAATGACACCAATGGAAGCACTAAACTATCTATATGAATTAAAAAAAGAAGTAAATAGAAAGGAATAAAAATATGAGATATAATATTTATTACATTTTAGAAAAATGGGCTCCTAATTTAACAAAGAATCCAATCTATCAAAAATTAATAAAAGAACTAATCCTTACAGATACTACTTATGAAATAGCAGAACTCCAAGATGATATAAGATATATGGAATTAGAACCTAAAGAATATGGTAAAACTATTGTAGTTGATAATATTTCATCCACTCCAGAAGAAACACAACACGATAAAATCGAATACAGTTGTTATTACGATGATACACAATTTACTTCTAATATAGCAATAAGCGAAACAGATAATGGAGATTTAATCTATTCTTGCATTGAAGGATGCAATCAAGAAAAATATCAATACCAGCAAGCTATGACTATTAGAATATCGTATAGAGATGAAAAATACATACTAAGTGATATTTCCATAGAAAAGTGTTTGTATGATGCCGATACACTAAACCAATTAGATGACTTAAAAAAAGAATTAGAAGATAACTTAATTTCAAGAAATAATCACCAAGACTACGTAAAGGCATTAAAAGAAATTATAAAAGAAACCAAAGAAAAACACTACGTAATTCCAGAGCTAGAATTATCAATAACTGCTTATGAACAGACTCCAGAATTTCCTTATCTAATAATAGTGGGGGATGGTATAGAAACAACATATCCGAAAACAAAATTTAAACCATTCCCATTAGATAAAATAAGTCCAGAAGACATATCAACAGAAGTAAATGACCTATATAATTGCATATCAGATATAATAGAACCATGGCAAGAAAAATTAAAAAATATGATATCTTTACCTAAAAACAGTCAAGGAGAAGAAATAGACATCACAAGAGAATCATTCAGTATAGACGAATACATAAACAAAACTTCAAATCAAGAATCTGCAGCCAAAAGAAAAGTTAGAAAGGGTGAATAAGATGAAAAACAGAAGTGAATTAAGAGAAATTATTATGAAAGTCATCTATCAAACTTATATTTTAGAAAACACAAAAAATGAATATAATATAAATGACTTAATCAAAGAACAAATAGAAGTTGAAAATGAATTTGTAAATAGTTGTGTAGAAGGAATTATAAAAAATCAAAAAGAAATCAATAAACTAGCGAATAAATACATGAACAACTGGACAATTGATCGTCTTAATAAAGTAGATAAAGCGATACTTTCCCTAGCAATCTATGAACTTATGTATACAGACACTCCTAGTGTAGTAGCAATTAATGAAGCGATAGAACTTTCTAAAAAATATTCCGAAGAAGCCGTAACTAAGATGATTAATGGTATTCTAGACAAAATCTATCATGAAGAAGAAAAATAGAAGGGGATTATATTATGAATGAGAAATATATCACAGTAACACAACTAACTAGATATATTAAATATAAGATAGATAACGATGTAAATCTTAATGAAGTCTTTTTA
Source organism: uncultured Bacilli bacterium (assembly GCA_944358705.1). Taxonomy (GTDB): domain Bacteria; phylum Bacillota_I; class Bacilli_A; order RF39; family UBA660; genus Faecimonas. The sequence goes on along the minus strand of CALVRR010000034.1, from coordinate 3,256 downwards.
AAAGGAGAAATTTCAAATTTTAAAGCACATAGTAGAGGACATTTTTATTTTACTTTAAAAGATGAAGGATCAAGAATTAATGCTATCATGTTTGCATCCAACACAAAAAAGATAAAATTTATGCCTCAGGATGGAATGAAAGTATTAGTAACAGGTAAAATTAGTGTTTTTGAAGCAAATGGAGGATACCAAATCTATGTAAATGATATGTTAGAAGATGGTGTTGGAAATTTATACATTGCCTTTGAACAATTAAAAAAGAAATTAGAACAAGAAGGACTATTTAAGAAAGAATACAAACAACAAATTCCTAAAATTCCTACCAGAGTAGGGGTAATAACTGCTCCAACAGGAGCGGCAATCAAAGATATCATATCAACCATTAAAAGACGTTGGCCCCTAGCTGAAATTATTCTTTTCCCATCGCTAGTGCAAGGAGAAAATGCTAAAGAAGATATCGTAAAACAAATCGAAAGAGCAAAGGACTATGATTTAGATACACTAATTGTAGGACGTGGTGGTGGATCAATAGAAGATTTATGGCCATTTAACGAAGAAATCGTTGCTAGAAGTATATTTAATTGTAAGATACCAACAATAAGCGCTGTAGGCCATGAAATCGACTTTACCATTGCCGATTTTGTAGCTGATTTAAGAGCACCAACACCTACAGGAGCAGCAGAGCTTGCCGTACCACAAAAAGTAGACGTAGAAAACTATTTAAATCAATTAAAAATAAGACTTAATAAAGCAATGCAACACAAAATTAATATAAACACACAAAAACTAGAAGAAATACGAAGTAGATATATATTCCAAAATCCCATTGCTATCTATCAAGCAAAAGAATTACAATTTGATAGCATCCTAGATCGATTAAAATTTGCAAGTAAAAATATAACAACTATAAAAGAAAAAAAATATATATCTATCATGAGTTCCTATATTTTTCAAAACCCTAAAAAACTAATAGAACTAAAACAAAATAAATATTTACAATTAATTTCCAAACTAGAAACACTAAGTCCTCTATTAACAATCAAAAGAGGATATTCTATGACAAAAAAAGATGGAAAAGTTATTACTAGTACCAAAGAACTAAAGAAAAAAGATAAAATAGAACTTACTTTAACCGATGGTACAGTAAATGCGGAGGTAATATAATATGAAACAAAGTAGAACTCCCTTAGAAACAAGCGCAATGTCAGGAAAGGCAATAAAACCACCAATTCAAAAAAAATTAACAATTTCAAAACTGTTTGTTATCCTATTCGTGATAAGTATTATTGGTACAATCCTAATCTTATGTATAGAAAATAAGTTAGACTACTATGCAGCACCAATCGTATTTACAGAAAAAAAATTACAAACAGAAGAAAATTTACGAAACATATTAAATATATTAGAAAAAGTATTTTTACTAGAAAATATTATTTTAATTGCTTATTGTATTATAGATTTTCTAAAAGATTTATTTACAAAGAAAGATTCCAAAAAAGTACTAAAGTTTTTAATATATTTAATTGCAATTCTTTCAACATCAATTGTAGTAACAAAAGTAATCTGTTATATTGAAAGTAAAAATAATCACTATCCTGGCGTTGTCGATAAACCAATTCTATATATCTATCCTACAACAGAAACAGATTTAACCATTACTTAAAAAAATGACTCTTTAATTACCACTTCTTACCCAGAATATGAAAATAATTGGAAAATCCATGTAAATAAAGATGGAAATATATACGATTATAAAACAGAAAAAAATTATTATGCTCTATACTGGGAAGGAGAAGATAATACAAAGATTAACACAAAGGAAGGATTTATTGTTAAAGGAGAAGATACCGTAGAATTCTTAGAAGAAAAATTAAGTATTTTAGGATTAAATGAAAAAGAAAGAAATGAATTCATTATATATTGGTTACCAGAGTTGCAACACAATAAATACAACTTTATTAGATTCCGTACGAAAAAAGAAATAAATCAATATATGCCACTGGAGTTTAGTAAGGAACCAGATACCATAATTAGAGTATATATGGATTTTAAAAGCATAGAAAAACCATACAAAATAAAAAAGCAAAAACTAACTCCAGCTACTAGAGAAGGATTTCAAATAGTAGAATGGGGAGGAAGAAATTTAAACAAAAAGGAGAATTAATATGGCAAAAAGTGAAGAAAAAGAATTAACTTTTGAAGAAAGTTTAGAAAAATTAGAAAATATCGTAAAAAAATTAGAAAGTGGAGAAATCCCTTTAGATGATGCAATCAATGAATTTAATCAAGCAATGAAACTTGCAAAAAACTGTGATGAAAAACTAAAAGCAGCAGAGGAAGCAATTACAAAAATTGTCAATCCAGATGGTTCATTAAGTGATTTCAAAGTAGAAGAATAAGATGAAAATAAGATATATTAATATAAAAAAAGCAAGATTAGCAAATAAATCTCCTCAAAAAATAGAAAAACTAATCAAAAAAGCAAAAGAAACATTTCCCAACATAACAGAAGATGGAAATAGTTTTACAGAAGAAGATAAAAAAAATGCCATTATTGCACTGGATGGAAAAAGAATCATTGGATGGATTAATTTTGAAAATAAGCAAGGTGTACAAAAAATAAACGGCTTTAAAATTCTTCCAGAATACGCAAACACACAAATAAAAGAAGAGTTGGTAGAACAAGCAATAAGTGAATTACAAAACGAAAGACCTATCATTACACTCGCAGTAGGAATCATCCCAAATTTTTTACCAATTATTGATAAATATAACTGGGAAAAGACATCCTATACAATTACTCCAGATTGTATACAAGGAATGTATAGCTTTAATGAACATCCAAAAGAACACATTTATAAAAAAAGAATAGATACAAAAAAACTTTCCTAAAATGGAAAGCTTTTTTTATGAAAAAGAAAATTTCTATTCTTCCTCTTCTTGTAATTTTTTAGTAGTAAGTAACATCAACGCTTTTTCAAATTCTTCATCACTCTCTAATGACAATAACGTACGATCATCATTGATATCTATTTTACGAATCATCATATCACGAGTATTTTTTTCATTAGCAAGATAAACATAATCTTGAATTTTATCAAAAACAATGTAGTTTTTTCCATCAAACATATAAACTTCAACATCTACCATTATTTACCACCCATACCTTTCATAGAAGTATTCGCACCAACAACATTTAAATCTTGTTGTTCATTTAACATGGAAGCCAAACTATTCTGGGTTTCTTGTAATTTTA
>CALVRR010000033.1 GCA_944358705.1 uncultured Bacilli bacterium | reverse complement strand
AGGTTCGAGTCCTATATCGCCCACCATGCCGAAATAGCTCAATTGGTAGAGCAACTGACTTGTAATCAGTAGGTTCCGGGTTCAAGTCCTGGTTTCGGCACCATTTTTTTTGGAGAGGTAGCGAAGTGGCTAAACGCGACAGACTGTAAATCTGTTCCTTCGGGTTCAATGGTTCGAATCCATTCCTCTCCACCATCGTATTGCCTCGTAGCCAAGTGGTAAGGCATCAGACTTTGACTCTGACATGCGTTAGTTCGAATCTAACCGAGGCAGCCATTATTGTTTGATCTGTTAGCTCAGTCGGTAGAGCATTTGACTTTTAATCAAAGGGTCATGAGTTCGAATCTCATACAGATCACCAGTTGCCTGAGTGGCGGAATTGGTAGACGCACAGGACTTAAAATCCTGCGAGATTCAACCCTCGTGCCGGTTCAAGTCCGGCCTTAGGCACCATTTTATTAATTACTCATTACTTGTTGATGAGTTTTTTTATAAATATGTAGCTATATTTATAAAATAATGGTTGACATGTTGGAAATAGCTATGTTATAATCATTTTGTCGTCTGAAAAAGATGTATGGAGGAATACCCAAGTCTGGTTGAAGGGACCGGTCTTGAAAACCGGGAGGTCGTGCGAGCGGCGCAGGGGTTCGAATCCCTTTTCCTCCGCCATTATATCGCGGGATGGAGCAGTTCGGTAGCTCGTCGGGCTCATAACCCGAAGGTCGTAGGTTCAAATCCTTCTCCCGCAACCAATTTGGTCTCATGGTGCAGCTGGTTAACACGTCTGCCTGTCACGCAGAAGATCGCGGGTTCGAGTCCCGTTGAGACCGCCATATGGCTTCATAGCTCAGTCGGTAGAGCAAGGGACTGAAAATCCCTGTGTCGCTGGTTCGATTCCCGCTGGAGCCACCATTTTTGTTGATATTGTTTTTATATAAATCGGTTACGTGGTATGCGCTCGTAGCTCAGTTGGATAGAGTGTTTGGCTACGAACCAAAAGGTCAGGGGTTCGAATCCCTTCGAGCGCACCATTATTTATCGGGAAGTGGCTCAACTTGGTAGAGCACTTGGTTTGGGACCAAGGGGTTGCAGGTTCAAATCCTGTCTTCCCGACCATTTGAAATAAAACGTTGATTTGCAACGTTTTTTTTGTGTGAAAATATTTCAATTGGTAAAATATGGTAATTATTTTGTAATATTTATTTTATCATATAATTTTAATAGATCTTCTTTTTTTATTTCAAATCCTGTTCCATGGTCATATGTTTTTCCTAATTTATCTTTAGAGTGATATATTCCTATTTTAAAGCAAATTTTTATATTTCCTTTTTCAATCAAATCTATGAAATTTTCAAAATTTTTAATCTTATAAAAGTCAATTTCTTTATAATGAAAATAGACTTTTTTATTTTCATATTTTCTATCTGCTTTTATATAGGCCAAATAATTTAATTTTTGTGATAATTTTTGTTTTATTGTAGAAAAGTCCCAGTAACAATCCATTTCTATTAATTCATAATTTAAATTGAATATTTCTAAAAATATTTTTTGTTCTTGGTGTTCAATCTTTAATTTCATTAAAAATTTATTATTTATTTTTGTTAGTTTGTTCGCTGTGACTCTTGCATAAAATACTTTATATTGCTCTAATTTTGAATCTTTCCAGCCATATTTTTCTTTTAATAGTTTTGTTGTATATATGTATTTTCCATCTGGAGTAGCACTAAATAAAGTTAGATATGGTCTACTATAATTATCTATGCTTGTTTTTAGTTCTATTCCCATATAATCAGAAATAGGAAAATTTTCTCGTTCTTTTCCTAATAATGTTTCAAAAGTTATACCCACATTTCCATTACCTTTTGATTTTGCTATTACCCATCCTTTGTTTTTGATTTTGCTGAATTCTTTTTTTAAAAAGTAAATATTTTCTTTCATAAATTTATCCTCCTAATTTATGATTAGAAAAACTTATTTACTTTTCTGAAAAAAAAGAAAATCTTTTAATAAGATTTTCCCCAGATTACCATATGTTCTGCTTTTTTTCCACAACATATGCATTTATCAGATATTTTTTCTTCATCAAATGGAATACATCTTGAACCAGCACCACCTGTATCTGCTTTTATTTGATTTTCACATTCTTTGCTACCGCACCACATGGCTTTTATAAAATATCTTTCTTGTTTGAATTTATTAATCATATCTTCCATAGTAGTAGCTTTCTGTATGTGTGAGTTTAAAAATTTTTCAGCTTTATTATACATATTTAATTGAATATTTTCTAATATATTATGAACTTCTGTTTCTATGTTATCTATATTAACTGTAATTTTTTCTCCATTATCTCTTCTTACTATGATAACTTCATTTTTTTCTATATCTTTAGGTCCGATTTCTATTCTAATAGGAATTCCTAACATTTCTTGTTCTGCAAATTTGTAACCAGGTGTTTTATCTGAATCATCCAATTTTACTCTTATTCCATCAATTTTTAATCTTTTTAATAATTCTTGTGCTTTTTCTACAACTCCTTCTTTATGTTGAGCAATCGGTATTATAGTTGCTTGTGTTGGAGCAATTTTTGGTGGTAATACTAGTCCAGAATCATCTCCATGTACCATAATAATAGCTCCAATGATTCTAGTAGATAATCCCCATGAAGTTTCATATGCACTGTGTAGTTTATTGTTTTTATCTAAGTATTTAATATTGAAGGCATCTGGAAATCCACTTCCAAAATAGTGACTTGTTCCAGATTGTAGTGCTTTTCCATCATGCATCATTGCTTCAATTGTATATGTAGCTTCTGCTCCAGCAAATTTTTCACTTTCAGTTTTTTGACCCTTTATTAATGGGATTGCAAGATCTTTTGTTACGAAATCATAATATATATCTAACATTAATTGTGTTCTTTTTTTTGCTTCTTCTGCGGTAGCATGTAAAGTATGTCCTTCTTGCCATAAGAATTCTCTTGAACGGAGGAAGGGTCTTGTAGTTTTCTCCCAGCGTAAAACCGAATTCCATTGGTTCCAGATTTTTGGTAAGTCACGGTATGATTTGACTGTTTTTTGCCAATGGTCACAAAATAATGTTTCTGATGTTGGTCTGATACAGAATCTTTCCTCTAATTTTTCAAGACCTCCATGTGTTACCCAGGCAACTTCAGGTGCAAATCCTTGAATATGTTCACTTTCTTTTTGAAGTAAACTTTCTGGAATTAAAACGGGAAGGTATACGTTTTCAACTCCTGTTTCTTTGAATCTTCTATCTAGGTTTGCTTGTATATTTTCCCATATTGCATATCCATTCGGTAGATAATTTAAGCATCCTTTTACACTTGAATAATCACAAAGTTTTGCTTCTCTTACTACGTCTGTGTACCATTGAGCAAAGTCTTGGTCACGAGATGTAATAGATTCTACAAATTTTTTGTCTTTTGGCATATTTTTTCCTCCTTCTTTTATTTATAGTTCATTTTATCATAAACAAATTATATTCGCAACAGAATGTAATTTTGTTTTATATAATAAAAAATGACATATACTTTATTAGGTGATAATTTTGAAAAAATATCTTCTTTTTTTAGTAGTTTTATTTTTATTTCCCATTTCTGTTTTTGCTGATTCTTCAAAATCGAGTATTGTTATGGATTTAGATAGTGGTAGAATTTTATATGAAAATAATCCGAATAGAAAAATGTTAATTGCGTCTATTACTAAAATAATGACTGCTATAGTAGCTATTGAGAATGGAGATTTAACTAAGGAAATTACTGTGGGGGATGAAGTTTTATCTATGTATGGTACTAATATTTATGTAGAAGTAGGGGAAAAAATGAAACTTAGAGATTTGTTATATGGATTACTTTTACGTAGTGGGAATGATGCTTCTGTTGTTATTGCTAAGGCCATTGGTGGAAGTGAAGAAAAATTTGTAGAGTTGATGAATAAAAAGGCAAAAGAAATTGGAATGAAAAATACAATATTTCGTAATCCTCATGGATTAGACGAAGAAACAGAAAACTATTCTACAGCTTATGATATGGCTCTTCTTTCTCGTTATGCTTATAAGAATAAAACTTATCGAAATATTGTTTCTACTAATAAATATGAGGTGTCCACGGGAAAGAAAACTTATTTGTGGTATAATCGTAATAAATTATTGACAGGTTATGAATATTGTACAGGTGGAAAAAATGGGTATACACCTAAGGCAGGAAAAACACTGGTTTCTACAGCCTCTAGAAATGGTCTTAATTTAACAATTGTGACGTTATTAGATGGTGATATATATAATAATCATATGAAGTTATATGATGATAATTTTTCAAAATATCAACGATATAAAATTATTGATAAGAACAATTTTAATATTGATAAAGAATTTGTAGATAAAAATGTATATTTAAAAAAATCTTTTTATTATCCTTTGACTTATAATGAAATAGATAATATAAAAACTATAGTGCATTTTTTTGATAGTTCTGCTACTGAAAAAATTGGAACAATTGAGATTTTTTTGGATAATGAAAAGATAGGAAATGTACCGATTTATCAAAAAATAAAAAAGAAAGAACAATTTTCTTTCTTAAAATGGTTAAAAAGTCTATTTTCTTGATAATCTAAAGAAATTTATACTTGGTCTACAAAACAAACGGAATCCACTATCGGTAGTGCCAATACCACTAGATATATATAATTTTGATTTGTCTAGTTGGTAAAAAGAATTAATATACTTTTCTGCTCCGTCTTTTTTTAGAAAACTACCAATATAAGGAAATGCAATCTGACCATTATGTGAGTGTCCTGCTAAAAATAAATCTGTTTGGTAGCTTGGTGTAATTTCATCTACTGAATCTGGTTCATGTAATAAGGTTATTGTATATATATTTGAATTATGTGTTGGTTCACTGAAATATTTATAAGCATTATCTATATTAATATTTTCAGTAAGACTACTATTTAGGCCAATTAATAAGATTGGTGTGTTACTATCGTTATAGATTAATTCATAGCTATTATTTAGTATAGTGAAGTTGCTTTGATTCATAATTGTTGTAAATTTATCTGTATCTTCTTCTCCCATAATAGCATATTTTCCGACTGTTGATTTTATTTGTTTTAAAGTTGCTATTAGTTTTTCTTGTTCTTTTGACTTTATTTTATAGTCTTTGTTGATGAGATCTCCTGTAAATACTACTAAGTCTGGATTTCTACGATTAATTATTTTTACTAATTTTTTGACGTCATCTAAAAATATTGTAGATCCATAGTGTAAATCTGAAAAATGAATAATTTTGAAACCTTCGAAGCTTTCAGGTAAATTTTCATTTGCAATTCTTTCTTCATTTACTGTAATTAACTTTGAGGATATGTATGTTGTGTATAAGTAGAACAATAAGCTAATTATGATTAGTAGAAAAATGATTTTTAAACTTGTTAATACAATTTTTCTTCGTAATTCTCGGTTTTCTTCTTTGATAATTTCTTTTTGTTTTTCTTCATTTCTTTCTGTTCTGGTTATCATTTTATCACCAATATTATTGTAGCATATTTTTTGTAAAAGTAGGAGTTGTTAGAGGAGAAATATCTTTGATTTACATTATAAAATAACAAATTATATTTTTTTATGGTACAATGATATTGGTGATGAAAATGAATTATGATGTTGTGATTATTGGAGCTGGTCCAGCAGGATTATTTACTGCGTATGAACTTATTACAAAAAATAAAAATTTAAAAATTGCATTAATGGATAAGGGACAGAAGGTAAAAACTAGGTTTTGTCCTATGAATAAACATAAAACTAATTGTGTAAATTGTAATCCTTGTCGTATTTTATCGGGTTATGGTGGTGCAGGAACTTTTTCTGATGGTAAGTTGAATTTCATTCCCAAGCTTGGGAAAAGTGATTTGTTTAAGTATATGAGTGAAAGTGAAGCTAACCATTTAATTGACGATACAGAGGAGATATTTACTAAATTTGGTATGGATAGTGAAGTTTTTCCTAGTAATATGGAGGATGCTTTAGAAATTAAACGGAAGGTAGCAATTCAGGGCGCTAGGTTATTATTAATTCGTCAAAAGCATTTGGGAAGTGATCATTTACCAGAATACATTGATAATTTTAGTAATTATTTAGAAAAACATGGTGTTACTTTGTACGAAAATACTGATGTTTCTGATATTGTTTCAGTTAAAGATGGATATGACATTGTTTATGGTAAGAAAAAAATTACTGCACGTAAGGTTGTGGTTGCTCCTGGTAGGACTGGTGCAAAATGGATTCAAGAATTAGCTGATAAATATCATATTCCATATTTATCTCAGAGTATCGAAATTGGAGTTCGTGTGGAAGTCAGAAAAGAAATTTTAGAGTCTATTACTGATGTTATTTATGATCCTACTATTTTTATTCGTACGGATACTTATGGTGATGAGATTCGAACTTTTTGTACCAACCCTGGTGGGTTTGTTGCGAAAGAAAATTATTATGGTTATATTTGTGTTAATGGTCATGCGTTAAAAGATGTTAAGTCTAACAATAGTAATTTTGCATTTATTAGTCGTGTTCATTTAACAGAGCCAGTTACGAATACTAGACTTTATGGTGAATCTATTGCTAGAATTGCTAATGTGCTAGGTGATTCTAAACCAATTATCCAATCTTTGAAAGATTTAAGGAGTGGAAGACGTTCTACGTGGCATCGAATTAATCAAGGTTTTGTGGAACCTACATTAAAAGATTGTGTTGCAGGGGATCTTGCTTTAGTTTTGCCTCATCGCATTGTTACTAATATTTTGGAAGGATTAAAAAAACTAGACAAAATTATTCCTGGAGTTAATAATGATGAAACGCTTCTTTATGGTCCGGAAATAAAATTTTTTAGTAACGAAATAGAAACAGATAATCAATTTAAATTAAAGTCTGAGGATATTTATTTTATTGGAGATGGTGCTGGAAAAGCAGGGAATATTGTAGTAGCTGCTGCGACTGGATTGGTTGCGGCACGTGATATTTTGGAGAAGGAGAAATAATATGAAAAGAATATTTTTAGTATTTATTACTATTTTTTCTATATTTAGTTTGACAGGCTGTGGTGCAAAGGAAGATTTACTTGGAATATCTTATGATGTCGATGGCAACGAAGCCACTCTTAATCAATATGACACTGAAAATCCTGTTGTTGCAATGTATGTGGAAGATTATGGATCTATTGTGATGGAGTTGTATCCTGATATCGCTCCTAATACCGTTAATAATTTTATTTCTTTAGTAAAATCAGGTTTTTATGACAATAATACTTTTCATCGATTAGTTCCTGGCTTTGTATTACAAGGAGGAGATCCTAATGGTAATGGGACTGGTGGTCCAGGATATACAATTAAAGGTGAATTTAGTGAAAATGATTTTGAGAATGATTTAAAACACGAAAAATGGGTTGTTTCCATGGCTCGTAGTGAAAATTATGATTCTGCTGGTAGTCAATTTTTTATCATGCTTGGTAAAGCAGAGAATTTAGATGGACAGTATGCAGCATTTGGAAAAGTAATTGATGGAAAAGAAAATATTAATCGTATTGTTAAGAGTGAAGGGGTATCTGATCCTAATTCAGGAAAGCTTACACATAATTTAACGATAAAGAAAGCTGTTGTAGATTTAAAAGGACAAGAATATGATGATGTTGAAAAGATTAGCGAGAGCTAATTTTTTTTGTGACAGATTTATTCATTTATGTTATAATATGTTTCATAAAAAAGGAGGTGGTTGCATGAAAACCATTTCTTTAACTGAAAATCAGTTTAAGAGATTAACTCCGTTTCGATTAAGTAAAGATATTCGTAGTACTGAAGGAAGTTTTTTCTATCTTGATAAAGGAAATTGGGATTATGTTCGCGAGGAGCTATTATTTAAAAAACTTTATATTAATTCGGATACTGTTATGGCAAATAAATTATTTACTATTAGTATGCTTAATTCTAATGATGTGTTTGCTAGTTTGGAAGAATTTGTTATACCTAAATATTTAGTGTCTATTGATGGTATTATACAAGGGTTTGCTTTATCTGAAAAGAAGAATGTTTCTAATTTAGGAGTTATTTTAAGTTCTAAAGAGATTTCTTTGCAACAAAAGCTCTTTTTGTTAGAAAAAGTTGGACTTTTGTTATGTAAAGTTCATAATTTACAGAAAAATAATATTTCCTTTTCTTTTGGAGATTTGCATCCGTATAATTTTTTAGTAGATCAATTTCAGAATTTATTCGTGGTTGATTTGGATAGTTCCTATTTTGGAACGGGTTTACCTTTATCTTCTTATTACTTATCTACTAATAGGCATATTGATAAGATAGCCAGTAAATATCATTTTAGTGAAGATGGAATGAGTTTTCCAGATTATAATAGTGATTTATTTTGTTATAATATGATGATTTTAAATACTATTGCTGGGGAAAATATGAACCGTTTATCTTTAGAAGATTATTATGAGTATATTAGTTATTTAGATTCTCTTTGTTTTTCTGATAAATTACTACAGTCTTTTCATAATGTTTATACTGCTTCTACTAATGTAAATCCTGTTTCTTTTTTGAAGCAAATACCTATGGACAGGGTTTATGAAGCTGGGTACAAAGTTTTTCAAAAGAAAAAAGAGTGTGGAATTATTTGATTATATACTTGAAAAATAGTATAGATTTCGTTATAATTAATGCAGATGCGAAGAAACTGAGGAGTAAAAATAAGATGTCTTTGAGAGAGGCTATGGCTGGTGAAAATAGCTGATTGATTATTTTGAAGGTAGCAGTGGAGCAGGATTTCTGAAATTTAGTAAGTTATTCCGTTTTGTCACGTTACGACATTGAGATAGAATATTAATTCTATGAAATAAGGTGGTACCACGAGTTTTCGTCCTTTGGATGAAGCTCGTTTTTTTGTTAAGGGGTGATTTTAATGAGATTTATATTTCAGGGTGATTATGTACGAGTCTAACTTCCTTTTTATTTTACTTTGATTTATAAGGAGGATTTATAATGTTAGAAAAAAAATATAATGCACTAGAAAAAGAGTCAAAATGGTTGAATTATTGGAATGATAATAAGATATATAAATTTGTTCCAGATGGTAGGAAGGTATTTTCTATTGATACTCCACCACCAACAGTAAATGGTAAGATTCATATTGGACATATTTTTTCGTATTCTCAAACAGAGATGATTGCTAGATATAAGCGTTTAAGAGGATATAATGTTTTTTATCCTTTTGGTTTTGATGATAATGGATTACCTAGTGAACGTCTTGTAGAAAAAGAGCAAGGAAAAAAAGCTCATGAAATTGGTAGAGAAGAATTTTCAAAACTATGTTACCAAACTACTGATAAATACGAAGCGGAATTTGAAGAATTATTCAGTAAAATGGGAGTAAGTACGGATTGGGATATTCATTATAAAACAGTTAGTTCTTCTACAATTAAGATCAGTCAAACTTCTTTCTTGGATTTAATTGATAAAGGACATTGTTATCATAAAGAATCACCAGCATTATGGTGTAATGAATGTTTAACTTCTATTGCACAAGCAGAGTTAGAAACAAAAACCGTAAAAACAACATTCAATTATATTAATTTTAAGACTGTAGAAGATGGAGAAGAGTTTACTATTGCGACAACTCGTCCAGAGTTATTACCTGCTATTGTATGTGTTTTTGTAAATCCTAATGATGAAAAACACCAGTCTTTAATTGGTAAAACAGCACATATTCCTGTTATAGATGTAGAAGTACCTATTATGGCAGACGAAAAGGTTGCTATTGATAAAGGTACTGGAGTAGTTATGTGTTGTACTTTTGGAGATCAAACTGATATTGAATGGTGGAAGAAATATAACTTACCATTAAAATATATTTTTACAAATGACGGAAGAATTATAGACAGTGTTCCAAATTATGGAGGACTAAAAATTAAAGAAGCTAGAAAACAAATTATTGAAGATTTGCAAGCAGGTGGATTTGTAGTAAAAATTGAAGAATTAGAGCATGAGGTTCAAGCCCATGAAAGATGTGGTAAAGAAGTAGAATACTCTGTTATGAAACAATGGTTTATTGATACTATGAATCATAAAGAAGATTTCTTGAAAATTGGAAATGAAATTAAATGGCATCCAGCTCATATGCAAAATAGATATAACGAATGGGTTGAAAATATTATGTGGGATTGGTGTATATCAAGACAAAGATACTTTGGTGTTCCATTTCCAGTTTGGTATTGTAAAGAATGTGGAGAGCCAATATTTGCTAGAAAAGAAGATTTGCCAGTTAATCCATTAGTAGATTTACCAAAAATGGATAAATGTCCTAGATGTGGATGTGAAGAATTTACTCCTGAAACAGATGTCATGGATACCTGGGCAACTTCATCTGTAACTCCATTAATTAATATGCGTTATGGGGAAGAAGATAATTATGAAGACATTTTAAAACCTATGAGTTTAAGAACAAATGCTTCAGAAATTATTAGAACATGGGATTTTTATACTATTGTTAAGAGTTTTTATCATTTTGGTGGAAGACCATGGGATAATGTTATGATTTCTGGTTTTGTTATGGCTGATAAAGGAGAAAAGATTAGTAAAAGTAAGGGAAATAGTAAAGTAGAACCGTTATCTCTTATCAATCAATATTCTGCGGATGTTATTCGTTACTGGGCTGGTTCTGGTCGATTAGGTACGGATATTATTTATAGTGAAGAAACACTACAACGAGGACGTAAATTGGTAAATAAGATATGGAATGTATCTAAATTTATTGAAATGCATCTTCAAGATTACGAAGATAAAAAATTTAGTAATTATGAATATATTGATAAATGGATTTTGGGTAAGTATCAGGAAATGGAAAAAGTTTTTTTGAAATATCTTGATGAGTATGAGGTTGGTCTTGCATTAAATCATTTGGAGAAATTTTTCTGGAACTTTTGTGACAACTATATTGAAATCGTAAAACATCGATTGTATCGTCCTGAGGAGTTTGGTATTGAAGCTAGATACTCTGGACAAAAAACAGTTTATACATTACTTTATAAGTTGCTACAAGATTTTAGTATATATTTTCCATTTATTACGGAGGAAATTTATCAAGAGTTGTATTATGAGAAAAAATCTATTCATTTAACAGAAATTAAAGAGTTAAATAATAACTTTGATAAAGAAATGGAACTTGGAAATCAAATTATGGAGATTATTAGTATTGCTAGAGGTGAAAAAACTAATAATAATGTTTCTTTAAAAACTCCAATTAAGTCTTTCGATTTAGATGTTAATGAAGAACTAAAAGATGCGATAGAAAATTCAATAAAAGATTTTAGAGCTACTTTATTTATTAAAGAATTAAATATGAATATTGTAGATTGTGAGTATCATGTTAAAAATATAGAATTAGAACTAGAATAATTAAAGGAGGAAATTTATGTTAGAGAAAAAATATAATCATGTAGAAGTAGAAAAAAATAAATATGAAGAATGGAAGAGTAAGGGATATTTTAAGTCTGATAATAAAAGTGATAAGACTCCTTATTGTATTGTAATACCACCTCCAAATGTCACTGGTAAGCTTCATTTAGGTCATGCCTGGGATACCACACTTCAAGATATTTTGATACGTTATAAGAGAATGCAAGGATATGATACTTTATGGCTTCCTGGAATGGATCACGCTGCTATTGCTACGGAAGTTAAGGTTGTAAAAAGATTAAAAGAGCGTGGAATTGATAAATATGAATATGGTCGTGAAAATTTTTTAGATGCTTGTTGGGAATGGACTCATGAATATAGTGGGAATATTAGAGATCAATGGGCTAAATTAGGTTTAAGTTTAGATTATACCAAAGAGAGATTTACTTTAGATAAGGGGCTTAATGACGCTGTTAATTATGTATTTGTTAAGCTTTACGAGAAAGGTTTAATTTATCGAGGAGAAAGAATTATTAACTGGGATCCAGTTCAGATGACTGCTCTTTCTAATGAGGAAGTTATTTATAAAGAAGATAAAGGTGCTTTTTATCATATTAAGTATTTTATTACTGGAACAGATGATTATTTGGATGTAGCAACGACTCGTCCGGAAACTTTGTTTGGTGATACGGCGGTTGCAGTTAATCCAAAAGATGAACGTTATAAGCATTTGATTGGAAAAACGGTTATTTTACCAATTGTTAATAAGGAAATTCCTATTGTTGGTGATATGCATGCTGATCCAGAGTTTGGTACTGGTGTTGTTAAGATTACACCTGCTCATGATCCTAATGATTATGAAGTAGGTATGCGTCATAATTTACCTAGAGTTGTTGTTATGAATTTAGATGCTACCATGAACGAGAATGCTCCTGGATATGAAGGTATGACTCGTGAAGAGTGCCGTGAAAAGTTATTGGAGGACTTGAAGGAAAAAGATTTATTAATTCGTGTTGAAGAAATGGTACACAATGTTGGGCATAGTGAGAGAAGTGATGCGGTAGTTGAGCCAACACTTTCTAAGCAATGGTTTGTTAAGATGAGACCTCTTGCGGATCGTGTTTTGGAAAATCAAAAAAATAAAGATACAAAAGTTAACTTTGTACCTGAGCGATATGAGAAGACAATGAATCATTGGATGGAAATTACTTATGATTGGTGTATTTCTAGACAATTATGGTGGGGACATAGGATTCCTGCTTGGTATCGTGAAGATGAAGTTTATGTTGGACTTGTTGCTCCAGAGGGTGATGGCTGGGTACAAGACGAAGATGTTTTGGATACTTGGTTTTCATCTGCGTTATGGCCATTTTCAACTTTAGGTTGGCCTGAAGAAACTGTTGATTTTAAGAGATATTATCCAAATAATGTATTGGTAACTGGTTATGATATTATTCCATTCTGGGTAAATCGTATGACTTTCCAAGGGTTAGAATTTACTGATAAACGTCCGTTTAAAGATTGTCTTATTCATGGACTTATTCGTGATAAAGAAGGTCGTAAGATGAGTAAGTCTTTAGGTAATGGTGTTGATCCTATGGATGTTATTGATGAGTACGGTGCGGATAGCCTACGTTTCTTTTTAACAACGAATACGGCTCCAGGTACCGATTTGCGTTATGATGAGGAAAAAGTTAAATCTACTTGGAACTTTATTAATAAATTATGGAATGCTTCTCGTTATGTTT
Organism: uncultured Bacilli bacterium; assembly: GCA_944358705.1. Taxonomy (GTDB): domain Bacteria; phylum Bacillota_I; class Bacilli_A; order RF39; family UBA660; genus Faecimonas. Next base: position 908 of record CALVRR010000033.1, on the reverse strand, counting down.
TAATGAATATTGAGGATTTAACGAAAGAAAAAATTACATTTAATCATTTAAGTAAAGCAGATAAGTGGATTTTGACTGCTAAGAATCAGTTGATTTCAGAAGTTACTAAAAATATGGATAGTTATGATTTTCATAATGTAGGTAATACTTTGTATCAATTTATTTGGGAAGATTTTTGTGATAATTATATAGAGCTTAGTAAAGCGTTGATGAATGATACTACTAAGAGTGTTCTATTGGATGTTCTTACAACGATTTTGAAGTTGCTACATCCATTTATGCCTTATGTAACAGAAGAAATTTATTCTATGTTACCAGTGAAAGATAGTGAGTCTATCATGATTAGTTCTTATCCTGTTTATAATAAAGATCAGGTTTTTGAAAATGATTATGAAGAAGTAAAAAGAGCTATTTCTGATTTGACAGAAATTCGTAATTTAAAAGTTACAAATGGAGTTAAGAAGGACGCTAAAGTTCAGTTAAAAACTAGTAAAGAAATGGAATATATTTATTGTTCTCAATTAAAAATTACGGATGATAATTTTATCTCTGATAAAGATGATATTACTAAATATCAGACGATTTCTTATCAGTCTTCTATGATTCAGATTACTTATTATTTTGAAAATGAGGTTAATAAAGAACAAATACAAGAAGAAATTAAGAAACTAAAAGCTTCTATCGAAAGACGGGAAAAGCTTCTTTCTAATGAAAATTATGTAAATAAAGCACCAAAGAATATTGTAGATATGGACCGTGAAAAGTTAAAAGAGGAGAAAGAAAAACTAGCTTCTTTGGAATCTCAATTATAAGCAATAGAATTTCTATTGCTTTTTTTATTATGTTTGACCGTCATGGTCAAACAGTAAAACCACCTGCTATGCAGGTGTGAATAGTAAAGAGCTCCG
>CALVRR010000032.1 GCA_944358705.1 uncultured Bacilli bacterium | reverse complement strand
GCACTTACATTGTATCATAGGTAATTCTATGTGTCTTTTTTTTGCCCTTTTTGGACACTTAATTTTTCAATTTATATATAAAAAATAGCACCAATCAGTGCTATTAAACGAATTAAATAGTATTTTCTTCAATAAAATCATCTTGAAGCTCTTGATCAATATCATCCGATGTAGAATCTGGTGAATTCGTATCATCAACAATTTCATCCCATGGATCTTCCTCTTCATTAGCTTCAATTTTAACTTTAACATCTCCAACTAATTCAATACCAAGTTCTTTTTCAATGGTGTAATGAATTTCATCTCCATCAATTTCTACATTAGAACAAGTAGGTTGTTTTAAACTACGAACAATAATATCTTCTCCACCAACATCGTCGTTTCTATTTCTCATATGTACCACTTCTTGATAATGATTGACTTCTTTCACAACATCAGTTTTTGTATCATTATCATAAGAATACCAAATATTAACATCATAACTACCTGAAATTGTAATTTGATCTCCTAGTTTTTCACCACGAAAATTATGATTAATAACCCAGCATCCTAAAATAGTAGATGGATGATTAGAAACTTTCACAGTATTGTTAGTAGTAAATAATTTTTTTCCCTTGCCAATGACAGCCTTGGTAACAATTTCTTTATAACTAGACATAATTACCCCTCCTAACTTAATGTATGCAAGAAGAAATAGATGTTTGACTAATATTTTATTTTTTCTAAAATTATGATAAACTATAGTAGGAGGTAAGATATGGCATCAGCAATTATTCATCTAGCCGTAGCAAAAGTGCTAGAACCATATTTAAATATTAAAAACAGAAAAGATTACTATTTAGGATCAATTGCTCCAGATATAGCAAAACAAATCGGAAGAACCAAACAAGGATCACATTTCTTATATGATGAAAAAGAAGATGTTCCTAACATAAAAATGTTTACAAATAAATACAAAGAATTTTATAAAAAGGACTTTGACCTAGGATATTATATTCATCTATTTACAGATAAATTATGGTTTGACAAATTTTTAAGTACATTAGTACAAAGTAATTCTATACGTTTAATAGATGGTACAATCGTAAATATACCACCGGAAGAATTACAACAATTAATTTATTCAGACTATACAAATTTAAATATCAAAGTAATAGAAGAATACAATATGGATTTATCTCTTTTCTATGAAGAATTTCAAATACCTAATACAGAAATTACAGAAATTCCTATAGAAAAATTAAATATTTTAATAGATAAAATGGGCGTAATTATCGAAAATTCAAAACAAGAAAAAAATTATCTTTTTGATATTTACTTAATCAAAGAATTTATAGAAGAAGCAAAAACAAGAATACTACAAGAAATAAAGGACTATGAAGCAGTTTTCTCATAGTCCTTTTTAATTAAATAATTTAAAAAAATAATCATTCAAATCCTCTTCTACATAAGATATCATTTGATTAACTTTTTCTAAATGTTGCATATAAATAACATAAATTGGTATTTGATTTAATTGTTCTTCAAGAGTAGTTACTTCTTCTTTATTTTGATACTCAGAACGAACATATTTTTTCTGAGCATTTCTCAAATCATCAATTAATTTCATTAATTTAGGATTCTTTTTCATAGAGTCCTTTAACTCTAAACATTTTTGATAATCCTTACTATTTTCAATAACAGAAATAACATCTAAAACAGCTTTATTCAATAGCTTCACCATCCAAACTCCAAGTTTTCGCATCAGTAATTTTAACAATAACTAACTCTCCTGGAGTAAGATTTTTTTTGCTAGAAAAATTAATTAATTTATTCGTATCACTATATCCATAATACATATGTTTTTTATCGGAAATACCTTCCACTAAAACTTCTACTTCCGTACCTTCTAATTTTTTGTTATTTTCTAAAAAGTAAGTATTTACTACTTCATTTAATCTTTGAAGGCGCCCCTCTTTTTCTTTTAAAGGAACTGGATCTGCTAACCTGCAAGCAGGAGTTCCCTCTCTTTTAGAGAAAATAAAAGTAAAAGCATTATCATATTTACACTCACGAACCAAGGATAAAGTTTCTTGAAAATCTTCTTCACTCTCACCTGGGAACCCTACAATAATATCGGTAGAAATACTAACACCAGGAACTCTATCCTTAATCTTATGAAACAATTCCAAATAACTATCCCTAGTATATCTACGACCCATAAGTTTCAAAATACGACTAGATCCACTTTGTACTGGCAAATGAACACTTGGCATAATATTTGGATATTTCGCAATCACATCAATCATGTGATCAGTAAAATCCCATGGATGAGAAGTAGTAAAACGAATTCTAGGAATTCCCATATGTGCAACATCCTCTAATAAATCAGCCATAGTATAATCGTCATATAAATCTTTACCATAAGCATTAACATTTTGACCAAGCAAAGTAACTTCCTTATATCCATCATCCACTAATTGCTTTATCTCCGCTAACACATCTTCTTTTAAACGACTTCTCTCCCGTCCTCTTGTATAAGGAACAATACAATAAGTACAAAACTTGTTGCAACCATAAATAATATTAACATAAGCTTTATAATCATTAACTCTACGTACAGGAACACCTTCCACTAAGTCCCCTTCACGAGAAAAAACTTCAATTTGCTGTTTATTCTCTTCAATAGCTTTATCTATAATTTCAGGTAATTGATACATATTATGAGTACCAAAAACAAAATTAACCCATTTATAATCCTTAAGAATTGTATCAACTACACTAGCTTCTTGTGCCATACAACCACATAATCCAACAATTAAATCACGTTTTTCTTGTTTTAAATGCTTTAAGCGTCCTAACATACCAAAAGCTTTATTATGTGCGTTTTCACGGATAGAACACGTATTTAAAAGTACCAAATCCGCATCCATATAATCCTCTACTTTTGTAAATCCTAAAAAAACAAGCAAAGCCTCAATATTTTCACTATCATGCTCATTCATTTGACAACCATAAGTCTTTAAATAAAAAGTCTTACCACGATATTTATCCTTAACTTCTCTATTTTCCTTAAAATCAACCCTATTATATGGTCGAATATCTCTTTTTCTAGCCTCTTTATAATCAGGTAAATGCATAATACCACCTCACAAATCACCAAAAATTATAACACAAAATCCGAAAAGAAAAAAGAGGAAAATTCCTCTATACAATAGCTTCATTTAAAGACATATTAATCATCTGCTCTAATAAAGAAAATTTATTTTTCATTAAATCTCTTTTAATTACTTCCATATTATTAGTAATATTTTCTAATAAAATCTTCATACTAGGTACAAGACCTTCTTTTTTTTCTAAACTATCAACAATATTTTCTAAATTAGTAAGTTTAGAATATTTACCATAATAATTATTTCGAATACACAATTGATACAAATGTTTAAATGACAATACATCAATATTATTAAATCTCTTCTCTTCTAATATTTTTAATGCTGGATAAACAGAATGATTTTGAAGAGCACGATCTAAAACCGTTTCTCCATTCTTATTTTTTATATTTAACAAATAATGTTTATTTTTCATTAACTTTTCCAATACTTTTAAAGCATGAACAGAAGTATCTTTTACAAGTAAATGTCCAATAGTATTTCCATCCAAATTTTGATGATTAGGATTCCAATTACGTTTTCGAAGGAACTTTAATACTAAATCATATTGTTTTGCCTTTAAAAGTCTAGAAACAACATCATTTCCAGCAACATCAACAGTATTAATATCAACTTTATTCTTAGAAATAAGTTCATCTACTAAATAATAATATCCCTCTTTAATTAAATCAAAAATCAGGGATGGTTCTTCTTCACAAGCACGTAAAGCCTGTTTTTCATCATAAAACATGTATAACACCTCTTTGTTTATGTGACAGTTATATATTTTATCAAAAGTATCCTGTTTTGTCAAATTATCATCCTCTTTCTACTTCATCATTAGTATGAACAAAGAAAAAATTTTCATACAAAGAAAAGCGTGCTATAATATAAAACACAACGAAAGAGGGAGAATATGAAAAAGGAAGAAAGAGATAAAATTTTAAATAATATCATAACAATATCTATAGTACTCAATGATAAATACATAACTCTCGCTACAGCAAAAACAGACGAAAATGAAGAGATAGTAGAACAAACACTAAATCACATAAAAATGGCAAGAGAATATGAAGAAAAACTATATAATTCACTAGATTTAAAAAACGTCCCCTATGAAAGATTCTGCTATTTATTAAGAAAAAGAAATTTAAACCAAATAGACTACGATGATATAGACTCAAGATTTTTTAACTATATTAGTAGCTTAACAATAACCAATCCTTTTTTATCTCAAGAAGAAGATATCGTAGACAGAATCCAAGAAAATAAAGCCGCAATTACAAGACAAGTAAAAAGAGATTTTACACTAACCTTTCTATTTTTAATTTCTCAAGCTATAAAACAAGAAAGTGATATAAATAACAAGTATAATTTATGGATGGAATACTACTTTACAATATTTAAAGAAAAAAGCGCCGAATGTTTTTTAGATACATTTCCAAAAACACCAAAGAAAAGTGGAAGAAATCGTTGTATTTTATTTAACCAAGAAAAAAAATTAGTAAATGAAATTTATCAGGAAACTTTAAGTGAATATATAGAAGAAGATTTAGAAAGAATAAAAGAAGATTATAACGATCAAGTATTAGCTCAAAACCCAGAAGAAACCATAAATAAACACTTAGCATTATTAGCAATTACTGCCTCTAATATGTTATTACTAGAAGAAGAAAGAAAAACAATATCAGAACAAAAAAAAGAAAAACAAGACGTTTCAGCTGCTTTAAAAAGAGGAGAAAATCTAGACAAAAGTTATCAAAAAATAAAAGCCTACACTTCAAAATAAAGTGTAGACTTTTTTTATTATTTTAGTTTTGTTCCACAATTCGTACAGAAATTTCCACCCTTTGAAGGAGTTCCACAATTTGGACAAAAAGCTGTATTACCCATATTAGAAGCGGTCTGTGGATTGGTATTAACCGCAGCAGCTTGTGCTTGATTTAATTGTGTCGCTGCTTGATTCGCATAAGGATCATAAGCTTGTGTATTAGCAGAAGCAACTTGAGGATTCATAGCGTTAGTAGCAGCTCCTCCCATAACACCACCAGAAGCCATATTCATCATACCAACACCTAAGAAACCATTCATAGCGCCAGCTTCATTATTAGCAGCATCTTGTACTGCATTTGCATAAGCACCAGTAAGCGTTCCTTGTTGCATAAACTGATTTGAAGATAATTCATAATTATCAATTTTCTTTTCAGAGTCTTCATCCAAAGTAACAGACTCTACAACAAATCCCAAAATACTTAATCCTCGATCACGAATTGGTTGATCAAAGATTTTTTCATCCATAATCTTTTTAATTTCATCCGTACTACTAGGCAATTCCAAAACTGGAGTTTTATGTTCCGTAGTACCAAGTTCATTAAGGACATTTTGGAAAGCCCCAATAACCTCAGAACGCATTTGTTCACACAATTCATCCTTACGATATTCATCAGCAGTTCCTGCAATACGTGACATAAATATAGCTGGATCCGTAATTTTAAACGTATACTTACCAAAACATTTTACTTCAACTCGTAAAGGACTCATAGAACCAGTCATCTGATTTGGAATTGGATGTGACCAATCCTGAAAAGGAATTGGTGCTGGAGTTCCAAATTTATTATCCATAATTTCTTTTGCATTAATATAAAATACAGCTTGTTCCTTAAATGTTCCACCATTATAAGTAAATCTTCCCCACATTTCTTTAAATACAGCACCAAACTGTCCAGCAAAAAAAGATGGAGTTGTAGACTGATCAAATGTATAAATACCCTCTTCTGCCGTAGCATCTAAAATTTGACCATTCTGAAAAATAACAGCAACTTGTCCAGGAGCTACCTGAATAGCACTATCTTTTGAAATAATACCATTCGGAGTAGTTACCCTTTTCATCAAAATGTCTTGACCTAAGTCATCACAACGAATATACTCTTTCCATTGATCATGTAATGTACTTCCTACTGCAGCTACAGCCGCCTTAATTAAACCCATAAATAAACCTCTCTTTCCTATTAAAAACGATGTCCACCACCGCCATGACTCCTGCCACTACTTCCTGAATGTCTGGAACTTCCACCACCACTGCTACTACCACTACTACCAGTAGACCTTGGAACCGCTACAGTGTTAGTAAAAATCAATCGATCACTTACCGTATTTATTTTAAGAGAATCTTTATCCAAATATTCTCTAGAAGAAGTAGCCGCTCTAACTAATTTGTTTTTATGAACCATAACTCCTATAACAATAGCAGTAATAGCAAAAGGAACTCCTAAAACAATAAGCCAAGGAAACTCTCGATAAACCTCACCATCATCCCCAATTGCATACTTACTATCTTTATTACTAGGTAATCCTATTGTATCATAATTTTTAAGTATTGTCACAAACTTCGTAATTCCTTGATAATAATTTTGATTACTAAATTCTTGACTAATTGCATCTAAAGTCATATCAATACGATAATCACTATATAAAGAAATTGCTTTACCAGTAGTTGACATATAAATTTCTCTAGTATCCATATCTACAAGAAACAAAACTCCACTGTGTTCTGAATCTGTACCAAATCCATTATAATCATAAAAATCATCCGCGTACTCTCTAGCATTCAACTTATTATTTTCAGAAATCGTAACGATTGCTAAATCCAAGTTAGCACTATCCATAAACTGCTCCACTTGATGATAAAGTTTCTCTTCTTCAGAAAGAGTTAACAACTCTGCAAAATCATAAACTTTTTCACTGGCATCCACAGCCGGAGTATTTAAAATATTATCTATATTTTGACTCGTCACTGTAATATCAGAAGAAACTAATAAATTATCTTCCGTCCTAGAAAAAGTATTAGTACTAGCAGAAACCGGTACAATGCAAAAACTAAATAAAATAACAATTAGGAGTAAATAGCAAACTTTTCTCATAAAATACCTCCAAAATATAATAAAATACAAATAACAAAGCAAAATAAGAAAATACCAACACTCCAAAAAATTACTTCTTTAGTTCCCAGAGGAAGTTCGCCAACAATTTTCCCTGTTTGACCATTCATCGCAAAAGTATACATTTTATCATGATACTTGATATTAACCATAAAAACAGGTAACAAAATATAATTAGAATTTTCTTTCTTAATAGAAAGATTGTGTTTAATAAGAGTACTTTGTTGATGTCTAACCGTTTCTTGTAATAAGGAAATAGAAGTTTTTTCTGTTCTTTCTTTCGCGCGAAGCTGTGCATCCTCTTCCAAAACGTCATACTTTTCTGATAAAAAACCAGATAAAAACGCATGATTATAAGAAGTTAAATCTTTATATTCAAATGGTTCCAAAGAATCCATCAAATCATCTGGAAATCTAGAAGAACCATCCGCTAACACTTTATCATAATGCATATTACCATCACAAACAACAGAAAAACGGTCAGTCTTTGTATAGCGATTTCGAAAATCACTCCAAGTCGTAATATCAGTACCACGAAACTCAGCCGTGCCCTGAACTTCGAAATCATAAGCCCAGAACGGAATATAAATTCCTGTAATCTTTTCTATATTTTTTTTATTTTTAAAAGACTTAGGAACTAACGGTTTATGCTTGACCAACTTCTCAAAAGCAACCATAGCATCCTCTTTTACTTTTTGAAAAGGAATAATCAAATCTGGAACACGACTATTTTGAATCCGTTCTTTAAGTATTGCCGTATTACCACAGTAAACACAGAAAGTAGCAGTAGTATTAGGTTCTGCAACAATTTCAGCCCCACAACTTTTACAACGATATAAATCTGCTTCTTCGACTTTTATTTCTTCTTTAGGAACGGATTTTTGATTTAGCTCTTCACTACTTGCATTTTGATACTTCTGCAACTCTTCCAAGCTAAATTTACTTCCACAATATTCACATACCCATTTTTGTTCCTTAGGATGAAACGTAATTTTTGCACCACAAGATGGACATTTATGATCTAACGCTTCCATGACAACACCTCTAGTATAAATATATCATAAATTAAAATAATAAGAAACCAAAAAAATAGAAGATTATTCATCTTCTAAATGCTGTAAAGTAGACTCCTTCTCAACCACTTCTACAAGTAATTTCCCTTCTTTTGAATTGCTATCAATATGAATATTTTTCATAGCAGATTCACGTCCAACAACATCACATCTTTTTTCATCTTCCATTCTATCACCATTAAATAATATGCCAAAAGAAAAAAGAAATATACATTATTTCTTTATTCTGGTTTAATAACTTCCTTACCACCCATATAAGGTTGTAATACTTTAGGGATTCTAATACTTCCATCTTCTTGATAATTATTTTCAAGGAAAGCAATTAATCCACGAGGTGTTGCAACAACGGTATTATTTAAAGTATGTAAGAAATAAGTACCTTTTTCTCCTTTTTTACGAATACCAAGACGTCTAGCTTGAGCATCTCCTAAGTTAGAACAACTTCCAACCTCAAAATATTTCTTTTGTCTTGGACTCCAAGCTTCAACATCACAAGACTTAACTTTTAAATCAGCTAAATCACCACTACAACACTCAAGTTGTCTTACTGGAATATCCAAACTTCTAAAGAAGTCTACTGTTAACTTCCACATCTTTTCATACCAATCCATAGACTCTTCAGGCTCACAAATAACGATCATTTCTTGTTTTTCAAATTGATGAACACGATAAAGTCCTCTTTCCTCTAGTCCGTGAGAACCACCTTCTTTACGGAAACAAGGTGAATAACTTGTCATATGAATAGGAAGTTCACTATCTTTAATAATTTGATCTTTAAACTTACCAATCATAGAGTGTTCACTGGTTCCAATTAAATATAAATCTTCTCCTTCAATCTTATACATCATAGCTTCCATCTCAGGAAAAGACATAACTCCGGTAACCACATCACTATGAATCATAAATGGTGGAATAGCATAAGTAAATCCAGCATCTATCATAAAGTCTCTCGCATAAGCAAGCATTGCTTCATGAAGACGAGCAATATCTCCAAGTAAATAATAAAATCCTTGTCCACTAGTTCTACCAGCCGCATCTTTATCCATACCATGAAGTCTTTCAATAATATCAGCATGGTATGGTATTTCATACTCTGGTACCGCAGGATCTCCAAATTTTTGAACTTCCACATTTTCACTATCATCACGACCAATAGGAACAGATGGATCCATAATCTGAGGAATTACCATCATACGATCTTTAATTTCACGAGAAAGTTCTTCTTGTTCTCTCTCTAAGGCACTAATTTCATCTGCAGTCTTCGCAATATCAGCTTTAATTTTTTCTGCTTCTTCCTTTTTACCTTCTTTCATTAACTTTCCAATTTCGCCACTCAAACGATTTTTATCTGCCTTCAATCCATCCGCTTTTACTTGTACTTCACGTACTCTCTTATCCATATCATAAACTTCATCTACTAAAGGAAGTTTTTCTTCTTGAAACTTCTTTTTAATATTTTCCTTTACTAAATCTCTATTTTCTCTAATTAATTTAATATCTATCATATCTATACCTCTCTTCTAAATAATTTATTATAACTATTTTCATACAACACTTTATTAATTTCTTCTTGTGTAAAAGTATCCTTCAATAATTCTTTAATCTGCTTACCAACTTGACTATAATCAAATACTTGTATATCATCTTCATCTCCAAATAATGCCGGACCAAATTTCATATCATCCGTAGATACTCCAACCGAATCAATACCAAGTAAGTCCCGAACATGAACAAGATGCTCTACATATTTCCTCATAAGATCTTCCCTATTTTCACTCGAGGAAACAAATGGACCATAAGAAACAAGTCCCACAACAGGAGAAAACTCTTTAATTGATAATAACTGTTCATCACTCAAATTTCGAACATGAGGATACAAATCATAACAATTCGAATGACTAACAATAACAGTAATATCTCTTCCCTTTTGCTTTTCTTCTTTCAAAAACAACACCGTATCAGAAAATGTTTTTGGATTCATATGAGATAAATCAATACTAATACCAAGGTCAATGGCTTTTCGAAGCAATACTCTACCTTCCTTTGTAAGTCCATCTGAACTACAATTACCGGAGCCATATCGATTCTTATTATTCCATACCAATAAAATATTACGAAGACCTAGTTGATAAAGTTTTTCCAATTCTTCAGGTCCTTGAATAAAGTCACATCCTTCAATACTATATACCGCATTTAAATTCGGAAAATACTTTCGGAATAAAGTAGTAGAAATACGAAACCTTTCCACAACATCAATAGGTTCAAACAACTCCTTCATTTCTTCTTTCATTTCCTCTTCATTCATAAAATAAAGATTAGCGACTACTCCACGAACATTATTCTCTTTATAATACTCTTGAAGCTTCTTAATATAACGAAAATCATTCTTCTTATAACAATAATATAAAATCGACAATAAATCATAATGCAAATCAATCATAAAATCATCTCCTAACGAAAAAAAGAACAGTACAAGGAGTGCAAAAGCACGGTACCATCCTTTTTTTTACTCAAAGTGTAACGGACTTCTCCGGAAATATTTCATCTATAGAGTAGATAAATAAGCCTTTAATATCGTTTTCACCAACCACGATTTCTCTACAATTAAAGATTCTTATTATTGGTTCTAATCATCGATTTGTTAATAGTATATAACGATTTTTTTAAATTATCAACTCTTTTTGCATGTATTTACATTTTTAGGAACTATAACATCCTCAGGTTCAAGACCAAAATAAATATTAGAATAAACATCTTCTCCATCCGTAATGGCATAAGTAATCGTATTATGACTACCTTTCACTACAACCTTAAAATATCCAGAAAACTTATTTCCATTAAAAGATGAACGAATAGGAATCGGAAGATCCATTAATTCCGTGGCATCATCAAAAGGAATATAATAAGTACCACTAATCGTAACGATATCCCCTTTATCACAACTATAAATACCATCTTCAATATCTTTAGATACCTTATTTTTTACACTTAGAATATCTTTAGTCGTAAAATAATCCGCACAATCATCAGCAAAAGAAACTTGTGTAAATTCTAAGAATACTAAAAAGATAAGTGCCGAAATTACAAAGGCTGGTGCTAAAGTGTTTCGTCTTTTGTTTTTTTCCAAAAACTTTTTAAACTTTCTTCCATCCCCTTGATAAGCAGCACTATCACTAAATGCAATAATAGGTAACATAATAAAAGGAAAGAATAAAGTAAGTAAACCACTCTTACCAAAAACCTTACCTATTTGATAATTAACATAAAGAGCATAAATCAACCCAAAAATAGGAATAAAAGAAACTAAAAACATCCATCCGTTACCAACAGCAATGTCATATAATGCATATTGACTATAAAAAGGAATAAACGAAACAAATCCCGAATAGCCACCCTTCATATAAATACAAATATTAACTAACATCCAAAAACTCAAAAGGAAAAAAGCCAAACATAAGGCAAGAGTCATAAGAATCGAATATGGAAAAACAAAATAATAAACAGCACCTAAACAAATAGTAATAAAAAGAAGTAATCCAAGAGCTGCTCTGGTATCAACATATTTCTGCTTATTAGCTGTTTTTGTTTCATAAGTTCTCCCACCAATTTCAACGGTTTCTACTGCATTTTTTTCTGGATTATTATATTCTTCGTTTGCCTTATTAAACTCTTCTTCCGTAATATATTGCTTCATTTTCTGATTATCCGGATGATCATAGTTTAAAGCACCACACTTCATACAATAACGTTGTTTAGGATCAATCTGCGCACCACAACGAGGACAAAACATATATCCAGCCTCCTATCTATAATAAGTGTATCACGATAAATTCAAAAAAAAAAGACCTATTTGGCCTCTATAATCAGTTTAATTGCTGTTCGTTCCTCACCATCAATAGCAATATCTTGAAAGGCAGGAATACAAACCAAATTTTTTCCAGAAGGGGCAACAAACCCTCTAGCAATCGCAACCGCTTTAATCGCTTGATTAAGTGCTCCAGCACCAACGGCTTGAATTTCTACAGTACCTTTTTCTCTAAACACATTAGCAAGAGCTCCTGCTACACTATTAGGATTAGATTTACTACTAACTTTTAATGTTTCCATAAATATTAATTCCTCTCTTTCTATATCATAAATATATGAATAAGAGAAGAAAATATGATAACTAATCAACCATCTACAAATTATTTCAAATACTTCTTAATTTCCTTAGTTACTACCTCATAACCCTCATCAGACAAATGCAACCCATCTTTTGTATATTCTTCCTTAATTACAACTTCATCAGAATCTTTATCAACCAACTGATCAAACAAATTAATGTAAGTGATTTTCTCTTTTTTACAATACTCCTCTAACCTCTCATTAATTTCCATAATAACATCATTCGTACGATCTTTAGAAGCTTCCTTTTCTTCATCCACAGGATAAATAGACTCTAAATAAAGTTCGGCATAAGGACGATTTTCATGAATTTCTTCTAATATTTTTTGAATATTTTCAACAATTTCATCCTCAGAAAACTCATGTTGAATATCATTCGTACCAATAAGTAAAAATACCTTAGAAGGGTTATACTGATAAACTCTCTCTTTCATATCATCTAAGATATCTTCAGATGTGTTTCCACTAACCCCACTATTAACTACTGGCATATCTTCATAATATTCCTCTAAATCGTAATAATCAGTAATAGAATCTCCTAAAAATAAATAATTATCATCTACTACAACAACCTTTTTTTCTTTAGTAACAATAACTTCTTTCGGAGGTTTAACAAAAGCATAGACTGCAAAAACAATCACTAAAATAAGTAATAAAAAAATAAGTAAAACAACAAAAAATCTTCCTAAACGAACCTTAGGTTTTTTAGAAACACTTCGAACTCTACTTTGCTTTTCATAAGATTGGTTTAACTTTCCAATAATATCTTCTTTTTTCTTTTTCTTATTTTCTACAAAACTAGTATCCAATTCATCCGAAAACTTCATCTCATCAAAATCAAATATTTGTTGCTTCGTAATACTATAATCCTCATCATATAAATTTTGATGACGATTCTCCCTGGTAGAATTACTAGTAGAAGGATTAGGTTTTTTATTATCATTTTTTAAATTAGAAGAATGCCGATAACCTTTATTATATCTACTATTTCTTCGCTTATAATTGTTGTTTTTTCGGTTATCATTACTCATAGTATCACATCCTTTAAGCCACAAAGAAAAAGGTAATTACTACCTTCTCAAAACATCTACAAAAATTATATCACATAAATGAAAATAGTCAATTTCTAATCGAAAGAAAAACTAAAATTACCGGAAGCCAAATCTTGAATTCCCCGACCTAATAATTGTAAAAAAGAAAGGGAAGAAACAGACTCAGATACCGTAATAGGAACAGTAGTTATTTTTTTATTTTTTTCTTTTACAATAACTTCTCCTACAACATCTCCTTTTTTAACCGGTAATGGAATATCATGAACTTTAATTTCATAATCATATTCTTTCTTTTTACTAGATTTAGAAGACAAAACTCCAATATCCGAAATAGGAACTAAGGAAACTTTAGACTTAGTAGCTTTATCTAACGGAATTGTCTTTAACACTTGATCTTTCGATTTTATTAAATCCATTTGATAATGATTAAATCCATAATCAAGTAAACTCATCACTTCCTGATTTCTAACTTTACTATCTTCTTCACCTAAAACAATAGCAATAAACCGTAAATTATTTTTCTTTGCTGTAGCTGCCAAACAATACTTAGCCGCATCCGTATGACCAGTTTTCAAACCATCCGCACCTTCATAAAAACGGACTAACTTATTCGTATTCACCAACCAAAATTTATTTTCCGTATCCTCTCGCAAATAATCCTCATAAACAGAAGAAAATTCTAAAATTTCAGGATAGTTAATAACCAATTCTCGAGCAATCATAGCCATATCATAAGCACTAGAATAATGTCCTTCTTCATCAAGACCCGTACAGTTTTTAAAAACAGTATGTTTTAATCCTAAATCCTGTACTTTTTGATTCATAAGTTTTACAAAAGCTTCTTCACTACCAGCAAGAACTTCTGCCATCTGCACAGTAGCATCATTCGCACTAGCCATAGAAATACCTTTAAATAAATCTCGAACACTTATTTTTTCTCCTACACTTAAATAAATCTGTGACCCTCCCATATCAGCGGCATTTTGACTAACAGTAACAACGTCATCCCAAGAAATTTTCTTCTCACGAATTGCATCTAATATCAAAATTTGAGCAACCATCTTAGTCATAGAAGCAACGGCTACTTCTTTATTTTCTTCTTTAGAAAAAACAATCTCTCCAGAGTTTGCTTCCATCAACACACCACTAACAGCTCCAGGAATTAATTCAGTATCTACAGACCCCTCCTCTTCAGCATGAACTGGTAAAAGAAACATAGAAAACAAACATAAAAAACATAAAAAAATAGACAACCTTCTTTTCATACTTACCTTGTATAATCAATCTTATAGAAATTATTAATTAATTCTATATATTGATTAATCCTTTCTATTTATTTTTTTGATT
>CALVRR010000031.1 GCA_944358705.1 uncultured Bacilli bacterium | reverse complement strand
ATTAAAAAGGCATAAAATTTTCCATCTACTTTATAAATAAGTGTCTTCACTGTATTCATAGCCTCAATTTTATACTGATCATACAAATCTTGTATAGTACCAACATTAGGAGTATAAAATAATTCTTTTTCTTTTTCCTCATCATTATTAATAATTTTAGACTTATTACATTCACAAACCTCTACATTCGTAGCATAACCACAATCATTACAAATAACTAATATATCTTCACCAATATCACAAATAGCTTGAAACTCTTCAGATAAGCTTCCTCCCATCGCACCAGTATCTGCTTGCACAACTTCATAAGTAAGCCCTAGTCTTTGAAATATCTTATGATAAGCATCAAACATTTTCTGATAAGATTGTGCAAGACCTTCTTCATCTTTATCAAAGGTATAAGCATCTTTCATAATAAATTCACGAGTACGAATTAAACCATAACGACTTCTAGGTTCATCTCTATACTTATTAGCAATCTGATATAAACTAAGTGGCATATCTTTATGAGATTGAATAACATCCCTTGCTACTTCCACAAATAATTCTTCATGGGTAGGACCTAATACATAACGCCTATCATAACGATCAGACAAATGAAACATATCATCACCAAATGCCTCTACACGACCGCTCTTCGCATAAAGTTCTTCTGGAAGGATACTGGGCATTACTAATTCATTAGAAGAAATCGCATTCATTTCTTCGCGAACAACACCCTCAATTTTCTTAAGAACACGAAGCCCCATAGGTAAAAAGGTATAAATACCACTACCTACTTTCTTAATCATTCCAGCACGAACTAATAAATTCGCACTAACTGACTCTTCATCCTTTACATCTTCTTTTTGTGTAAAAAAGTAATTTCCTTGTAATTTCATAATATCCCTCCTATAAAAAAAGAATGATACCCAAGGAGTGCATATAGCACGGTACCATCCTTTATTACTTAATTAGTTAACGGTTATTACCGGAAGCAAAGCTTCACCTAGAAAGGTAGGAATATAACCAGATTATAATTGAGTTCACACTATCCTCAAATCACTGATATAAGAGCAAGTTATATTATGGTCTTTCCTTGGTTTTAAACAGATACTCCTAAAATAAACTATTTTAGTAAAAATGTCAATATATACAACCTATTATTTCGTTTTTTGATAAGAAAAATGATTTTCTTTAACAAAACTATCATAAACACTATCTGAAATATTAGAAGAAAACAAAATAGGTTGAAGTAGTGAAAACTTATCCAATAATGACAAAGAGACTTCATCATAGAAAGAAACATCATATCCATCACAATAATAATCCATAGAAGAGACAACACTACCATATATACCTTGTTCTTCTTCAATAAGAACATTCATATCTAATTCATAATGATTACTTAAAAACTCCATATATTTCAAATTAGAGTCCCAAAAAGCTTGAGAAAAATCAGCATCAAAAATGTAACGATAACTGCCATCATCTAACTTTTCATATTCATACGCTTTATCTAATACAATAAGTTTTACAATATAAAATAAAGATAAATTTTCTTCCCAAGAAAAATCATTATGACTTTCCGTATACTCTACCATATCAGCAAGAACTTTATTAAAAATATCATTTCTATAAGCATACCCTATAGCTCTTCTACTCTCATTACTACTAATAACATCTTTATCATAATAATCAAAAAGAAAAGCTGTCCTACCATAAGAGGAA
Organism: uncultured Bacilli bacterium; assembly: GCA_944358705.1. Taxonomy (GTDB): domain Bacteria; phylum Bacillota_I; class Bacilli_A; order RF39; family UBA660; genus Faecimonas. The sequence goes on along the minus strand of CALVRR010000031.1, from coordinate 14,725 downwards.
TCAATCGCATATAAAATATGATAAAAATCTAAATAATCTTCTTCCGTTTCAAGTCCAAAATAATGATAAAACTGTTCTAAATCAGCATCAAAAATAGAATCATAATAATCAGAAATAGTTATATCTTCTCGAAATAAGGAAAGTAACCATAATAAAGATTCCGATTCCCTCTCAGAAATATAAGAATAATCATAAGTAGTTGTATCTTCAAAATCTTCTACCTTTTCTAAATTATATAATTCGGACTCCGCAGACGCCTCAGTAAGAAAACTAACAAAGGGACTATTATAATCGATGGACTGATATTGTTGAGAAGCATCCATTCGACAAGAACAAGCGTCTTGTCTACAGTGATTTAATTCATGCTCCAAGGTTAAAGTAATCGTATCAACAACATCACTATACAACTCATTTTGACAAGCTTCAACAATAGAAGGATAATCTAAAATAATTAGATTTTCATCTTCATCATTAACAGCAGGAATAACACCAACATCAAACTTAGACAGACTGTCATTCTTTATCTTAGATGTATCTCCCAAAACAATACTAAGCGTTTGCATACGACAAATATCTTCATCTAAATTATTAGTAGCAGAACGAATTAAATTTTCTATTGCTATATTCAAAGCACTAGTACAGGCATCCTGAATTTCACGCATTTGACTATCACTAGAATAATCCAAAAATATCGAAAAATATTCACTGTGATTACTAACATACTGTAAAGAATTATTTTGTATTTTTTCCTTTAATTTAGAAATATTACCATCAAAAACAAAAGAACATTCTTTTTTTGTTTTTGCACTACTTACAATATCTAATATTGCTTCATCAGATACATAAAATTGAGAATTACGGTACTTAACATCTATAGAATCAAAATAATTAGCATAATCAAATTCTTTAGAAAAGTCATTTTCCTGTGATAAATCCTTCTCTGCATTTATAGAATGTTCTTCCGAAGAATTAGATTGAATATCTTCACTAGAAATACAAGCAGTCAATAAAAAAGGAAAAAGACTGGAAAAGACAAGAGCTCTTAATCCATATTTTTTCTTCATAACAATCCCCTCTTAGTGGCTATATATTATAACAAAAACTATAGATTATTGCAATAAAAAACACCTTATAACAAGGTGCTCTTTATTATTAATTTAACTCTTCTTCAATTCTCATTAATTGATTATATTTACAAATACGATCTGTTCTAGACATAGAACCAGTCTTAATTTGACCTAAATCAAGTCCAACTGCTAAATCTGCGATAGTAGTATCTTCAGTTTCACCACTTCTATGAGAAATAACAGTTTTATATCCATGACTTTTTGCTAGTTCGATTGTTTCAAGTGTTTCCGTAATAGTACCAATTTGATTAACTTTTAAAAGAATGGCATTACCTGCTTTATGATCAATTCCCATTTGTAAGCATTTCCTATTTGTAACAAATAAATCATCACCTACTAATTGAATCTTATCACCTAAACGTTCAGTAACTTTAGTAAATCCATCCCAGTCATTTTCATCTACTGGATCTTCAATAGAAATAATTGGATAAGTATTAACTAATTCTTCATAGAAATTAATTAATTCATCAGTAGTTAATTCTTTACCATCAACATGATATACGCCATCACTATAGAATTCTGAAGCCGCAACATCGATTGCGATACAAACATCCTTCCTTGGTTCATATCCAGCTTTTTTGATAGCTTCAATAATTAAATCAAATCCTTCTTTATTAGATCCTAGGTTTGGAGCAAATCCACCTTCATCTCCAACACCGGTAAAGTAACCTTTATCATTTAATACTTTCTTTAAAGCATGGAATACTTCAGCACCAACACGTACTCTTTCATGAATCGTATCTCTTTGTGGAATAATCATAAATTCTTGGAAATCTAAGTTATTATCAGCATGAGCTCCACCATTAATGATATTCATCATTGGAACAGGTAAAGTTTTGCCATTACCAACATATTCATATAATTCTTTACCTTCGTTGATAGCACTAGCTTTTAAAGCAGCCATACTAACACCTAAAATAGCATTAGCTCCTAACTTAGACTTAGTTTCTGTACCATCTAATTCTATCATAGCATAATCAAGTGTTTTTTGATCTGCAGCATCCATACCAATAACTTTATCACGGATAATAGTATTAACATTATTAACAGCATTTAAAACACCTTTACCATTATAACGACTACCACCATCACGCATCTCTAAAGCTTCACGTTCCCCAGTAGATGCTCCACTTGGTACAGCCGCACGTCCACGAACTCCATTTTCTAAAATAACATCTACTTCAACAGTAGGATTACCACGAGAATCTAAAATCTCTCTAGCTTTTACGTCTTTAATTTTCATTTACATCATCCTTTCACACTTTATATTATAACACCAATCATACAGTTTTTTAACTACTTTTTAATGCTTTAACACAGTCTTTAAACTCTCTTCCACGTATTTCACATTCCTTATATTGATCCCAGGAAGCAGAAGCAGGACTTAACAAAATAACATCTCCTGGATTAGATATTTCATAGCATTTTTGAAATCCATCTTTTAAAAACTCATAACTATATACAGGAATACCCATAGTATTTGCAAATTGTACCACCCTAGAACGACATTCACCAATCGCAACAATACCTTTTACATGTTCTAAATAATCTGAAAGTTCAAAGAAATCCTGACCTCTTTCTAATCCACCCAAAATCAAAATAGTAGGTTTCTCAAAAGAAGCCAAAGCAATCTGTGTACACTTAATATTCGTAGCTTCCGTATCATTATAAAATTTTCGACCAAAAACAGTATCAACATATTCTAATCGGTGTTCTACCCCTGTAAAATGACGGACCACCTCAACAATAATATCATCTGAAACATGTACCTCTTTCGCTACCATTAACGCTGCCATAACATTCTCTACATTATGAATACCAGCAATCAAAATATCATCACGACTCAATAACTTTTTTCCGTAATAATAAATATCTCTTCCATCTAAATAACAACCATGAATAGAATGTTTACTAGAAAAATATTTTGTAGTCGACAATATATGTTTCGTTTCATCTAAAACATCACCATTATCAACATTTAAAATAGCAACATCATCCTTAGTTTGATTTTTAAATAATTTAGCTTTCACTTTTTTATAAACTTCATAACTACCAAAAAAATCAATATGAGCAGGACTCAAATTAGTCATAACGGCAATGGAAGGATGAAATGTAGATAAATTTTCTAACTGTTGACAAGAAACCTCCATAACCACAATATCCCCCTCTTTCAACTGATCTAAAATACCAGAAAGCGGATACCCGATATTACCAGCTAAAAAAACTCGATCTCCATAAGCTTTTTTAACAATCTCATAAGTAAGAGAAGTCGTTGTTGTTTTGCCATTCGTTCCCGTAATAGCAATCAACGTAATATTATCAGGAAACAAGCGATAAGCCATCTCTACTTCATTAATTACTTCAATTCCAAAATCTCGAGCCTTCAGTACATATTTATGATGAATAGGTACTCCAGGATTTTTAATTAAATAATCAAAAGAAGAATCCAAAAGATCATCCGGATGACTACCAAATACAAATTCAACCCCTAACTCTTTTAGCTCCTTAATTTTTTCTTGATCTTGTAATTCTTCATTCTTATTATCATTTAATACAACCGTATTTCCTCGTTTTATCAAAACTTTCGCAGCTTCATATCCACTTCTTGCAAAACCAAGAATTAATATTTTTTTATTTTGAAACATTATACAATCACCACTATAAGTATACTATAAAGAAGAAATTTTGACCACTGAAAATAAATACAATATATTGAAAGATAATATTTAATTATGATATAATGAACAGAGAATAGGAGAAGCGTCTATGAAGATTGTAACCATTAGTCCCGAACAATTTGATAGATATGCAAAAATGCATAGATATAGAAATTATTACCAAACTTCTATCTATGGAAATACCATGAGAAAATTTGGATTTAACGTGCATTTTTTAGGAATTACCGATGATTCAAATAAATTAATTGGCGCTTCATTAATTATTTATCGAGAAGTCTTTATGGGACATAAAATTGCATATGCACCAAGAGGAATATTATTTAATTATGATAATCCAAACCAACTAAAAGAATTAGCTGAAAAATTAAAAAAGATATTAGGAAAACAAGGTTTTATGTTACTAAAAATAGATCCTTATATTCCATCAACAATTAGAGATCACGAAGGTAACATCATGAACTTTAATAACCAAGTAAATCTAATTATGGCAAATCTACAAACCGCTGGATTTATACATCAAGGAAGAACTTTATTCTTTGAAGGAGAAAAACCAAGATGGGAAGCTTTAGTACTATTAAATAAAGATATTCGAAGTATATTTAACAGTTTCGATAAAAGAACAAGACATAAAATCAGAAAAGCAGCAAATTCTGGTATTGAATGTTATAAAGATCCTAGTAAAAATATAAATGTGTTATATCAGTTTATAAAAAGAAAATCTCCAAAACCAATCGAATTCTATCGAGAATTAATAAGTAATTATGGAGATAATGCAGAAGTTTATTATGCAAGACTAAATACCGAAGTTTATGTAATTAATAGTAGAAGAGCCTACGAAAGAGAAATGGAAAAAAATGATCAGATTGCAGAAAAAATACAAAATATTGATATCACTCCACAAGTAAAAAATGCTCTACTAAATAAAAAAATGGAATCAGACAAATTATTAAATACTTATAAAAATAATATGGTACAAGCAACCAATCTATTAAAAGAATATCCAAAAGGAATTATCGTTGCTGGAGCAATCACGATTAAATATGATAACTCTGCTTTCCTTTACATGGATGGTTTTGATACAAAATATTCGAATTTAAACCCTAGCTATTTATTAAAATGGAGAATGATTGATGATTATAATAAACAACATCTAAAGTACTTTAACTTAAATGCAATTGTAGGAGAATTCGAAAGAAAAAATAAATATAGTGGCCTAAATGAAATGAAATTAGGATTTAATTCCATCGTTACAGAATATATTGGAGAGTTTGATATTATTTTAAATAACTTTACCTATAGTCTGTATAAGAGTTTTAATAAAAACAAATAGGAGGATAAAAAATGCAAAAAAGGAAAATTGTACTCTGTGGAAGTATGAAAGTAAAAGACGAAATTATCAAAATAAAAAAAGAGTTGGAAGAGAAAAATTTTGAAGTTTTATTACCAATAGAATGTATAAAAAAACAACCAAAAGAAATCGCATCTCGGGCTCATTTTAATCGAATAAAAGACCCTAATAATGAAATTGTACTAATAGTTAATGCTGCAAAAAATAAAATAAAAAATTATATAGGCCCAAACTCACTTGCAGAAATTGCCTTTGCTTTCTATTTTAATAAAAAAACATATGTATTAAACGATTATTATGAACCATATTTAGACGAATTAAAAGGATGGAAAGTAATAGCATTACTTGGGGATTTAGATAAAATTTAAAAAGCTTGAAACTCAAGCTTTTTTATTATAAAAAAAACTAAGGAAAACCTTAGTCTTTTTATTATTCAACGATTTCTGTAACGTTACCAGCACCAACAGTACGTCCACCCTCACGAATAGAGAATTTAGTTCCTTGTTCAAGTGCGATTGAATGAATTAATTCAACTTCAATATTAACGTTATCACCTGGCATTACCATTTCAACACCTTCTGGTAAAGTAATAACACCAGTTACGTCTGTAGTTCTGAAATAGAACTGTGGACGATAGTTTGCGAAGAATGGAGTATGACGTCCACCTTCTTCTTTGCTTAATACATATACAGCAGCTTTGAATTTATGATGAGGTGTAACACTTCCTGGTTTAGCAAGAACTTGTCCACGTTCAACTTCTTCACGAGAAATACCACGTAATAATACTCCAGCATTATCTCCAGCTTCAGCAAAGTCTAATTGTTTACGGAACATTTCAATTCCTGTAACAACTGTTTTCTTAGTAGGTTTGATACCAACGATTTCAACTTCATCATTAAGTTTTAACATACCACGTTCAACACGTCCTGTAACAACAGTTCCACGTCCAGTGATAGTAAATACATCTTCGATACTCATTAAGAAAGGTTTGTCATTATCTCTTTCAGGAGTTGGAATCCATGTATCAACAGCATCCATTAATTCATCAATCTTAGATACCCAAGCAGGATCTCCTTCAAGAGCTTTAAGAGCAGAACCACGGATGATTGGAGTTTCATCTCCATCGTAACCATATTCAGTTAATAAGTCACGAACTTCCATTTCTACTAAGTCTAATAACTCTTCATCGTCAACCATATCACATTTATTTAAGAATACAACCATTTTAGGTACTCCAACTTGACGAGCAAGTAAGATATGTTCACGAGTTTGAGCCATAGGACCATCTGTTGCAGCAATAACTAGGATAGCTCCATCCATTTGAGCTGCACCAGTAATCATGTTCTTAACGTAGTCAGCATGTCCTGGACAGTCAACATGTGCATAATGTCTCTTTTCTGTACTATATTCAATGTGTGCAGTATTAATAGTAATACCACGTTCTCTTTCTTCTGGTGCTTTATCGATATTAGCGAAGTCAACAGCTTCATTACCGTTTTTACCAGATAATACTTTACTAATAGCAGCAGTTAAAGTAGTTTTACCATGATCTACGTGTCCAATTGTACCAATGTTAACATGTGGTTTTGAACGATCAAATTTTTCTTTTGCCATATTATAATTTCCTCCTTTTTCATTTACAACATATATTTTATCTAATAATTGAAAGTTTTTCAACTATTTCGATACACTTTTAATTAATTTCCACTCTTTTTAATAATTTCTTCAGCAATGTTCTTAGGAACTTCTTCATAATGGTCAAAGAACATAACGAATGTTGCACGACCTTGTGTATTAGAACGAAGATTAGTTGCATAACCAAACATTTCTGCAAGTGGAACCATAGCACTTAATTTAACAGCATTGCCTTGGCTTTCCTGTCCTAATGGACGACCACGACGACTTGTTAAATCACCCATTACATTACCAAAATATTCATCAGGTGTAGTAACATCAACTTTCATAATTGGTTCAAGTAAAGTAGGTTTACATTTGTTTTTAGCTTCTTTTAAAGCCATACTAGCAGCAATCTTAAATGCCATCTCATTAGAATCGACATCATGATAACTACCATCAAACAAAGTACATTTAACATCAATCATAGGATATCCTGCTAAAATACCAGTTTGCATAGCTTCTTGTAATCCCTTGTCAACAACTGGAATGTATTCACGAGGAACAACACCACCAACGATTTGATCAACGAATTCATATCCTTTATCTGTGTTAGGTTCAAATTTAACCCATACGTGTCCATATTGTCCACGTCCACCAGATTGTTTAATATACTTACCTTCACAATCTCCAGCTTGTTTAATTGTTTCACGATAAGCAACTTGTGGAGCACCAACATTAGCTTCTACATTAAACTCACGTTTCATACGATCTACTAGTACATCTAAGTGTAACTCACCCATACCAGAGATAACAGTTTGACCTGTTTCATGATCTGTATGAACTTTAAATGTTGGATCTTCTTCCGCTAACTTTTGTAATGCTAATGCCATCTTATCTTGGTCAGCTTTAGATTTAGGTTCAACAGCTAATTGAATAACTGGTTCAGGAACAACTAAACTTTCCAAAATAATAGGTTTCTTTTCATCACATAAAGTATCTCCAGTAGTAGTGTTCTTAAGTCCAACAGCTGCAGCGATATCTCCAGTATATACATCACTAATTTCCTTACGGTTGTTAGCATGCATTTGAAGAATACGACCAATTCTTTCTTTAGAATCCTTAGTTGAATTTAATACATAACTACCACTTGATAAGTGACCAGAATAAACTCTAAAGAATGTTAAACGTCCAACAAATGGATCAGTCATAACCTTAAATGCCAAAGCAGAGAATGGTTCATTATCACTAGGATGACGAACAGCATCATTACCATCTAAATCTGTACCAGTAATTGACGCAATATCCAAAGGACTTGGTAAATAATCAATAACAGCATCAAGCAATAACTTAATACCTTTATTACCTAAAGCAGTTCCACACATAACTGGGAAGAATTCTGCTTTTAATGTACCAGTTCTAATAGCTTTCTTAATCATATCAACGCTAACTTCTCCACCATCAAGATAAGTCATCATCATATCATCATCAAATTCAGCAACAGCATCGATTAATTCAGCACGTTTTTCCTCAGCAATATCTTTAAGATCTGCTGGGATTTCAATTTCTTTCGCATTTTCTGCTTGTTGACCATCATATTCATAAGCCTTCATAGTAACTAAATCAATAACACCACGGAATTGATCTTCAGCACCAATAGGCCATTCAATAGGTTTAGCATTAACACCTAAACGATCACTAATCGTTTTTAAACTATATTCAAAATTAGCTCCCATTTTGTCCATTTTATTTGCAAAAATAATTCTTGGAACTTTAAATTCAGAAGCTTGTCTCCATACAGTTTCTGTCTGTGGCTCAACACCGGCTTGTGCATCAATCAACGCAACAGAACCATCAAGTACACGTAAAGAACGAGAAACCTCGATTGTAAAGTCTACGTGTCCAGGTGTATCGATAATATTTAAACGATAACCTTTCCAATGAGCAGTTGTTGCAGCAGAAGTGATTGTAATACCACGTTCTTGTTCTTGTTCCATCCAGTCCATTTGACTAGCACCATCATGAGTTTCTCCAATTTTATGAGTAACTCCTGTATGGAATAAAATTCTTTCGGTACAAGTAGTTTTACCTGCATCGATATGAGCCATAATTCCTATATTTCTTGTCTTTTCTAAAGACGTATCTCTTGCCATATAATGACTCCTTTCCTACCATCTATAATGAGCAAAAGCTTTATTAGCCTCAGCCATTCTATGAGTATCTTCACGTTTTTTAACAGTTGCACCTGTACCATTAGATGCATCTACAATTTCATTAGCTAAATTATCAGCCATTCCCTTACCACCACGATCACGAGAATACTTAGTTATCCATCTTAAAGCTAAAGCTTGACCTCTTGCTGGTGATACTTCAATTGGTACTTGATAATTAGAACCACCAACACGACGACTCTTAACTTCTAATTGTGGAGTAATATTTTCCATAGCTGCTTCAAATACTTCAAGAGCATCTTTGCCAGTTTTATTTTTTACTTTATCAAATGCTTCATACACGATTGTTTGAGCAATTCCTTTTTTACCATCCAACATAACAGTATTAATTAACTTTGTAACAAGTTTTGATTTATATATTGGATCAGGTAAAACGTCTCTTTTAACAGCACGTCTTTTACGCATTTTAACTTCCTCCCTTCAAAATTTCTAATTACTTACTATCTTTTGGTCTTTTAGCACCATATTTACTACGACCTTGTTTACGATCTTTAACACCAGCAGTATCCAAAGTACCACGAATAATGTGATAACGAACTCCGATTAAGTCTTTAACACGGCCACCACGAATTAAAACAACACTATGTTCTTGTAAATTATGTCCGATACCAGGTATATAAGTATCTACTTCTTTACCATTAGATAAACGAACACGAGCATACTTACGTAATGCAGAGTTAGGTTTCTTAGGTGTCTTAGTACCAACACGAGTACAAACACCACGTTTTTGAGGTGAACTAGTATTTGTTGTTTTTTTCTTTAATGTATTCAATCCAATATTTAATACTGGTGCACTACTCTTTCTAACCTTTTTCTTACGTTTATTATGAACTAATTGGTTTAATGTAGGCATAAAATATATCTCCTTTCTTTACACATGTCCAGGTGTATCATCTTGACTTCTAAATAAAACTTTGCTATATTGCAAAGTTATTTAATCAGCAGATATAATATATCATTAACAAACTACAAAGTCAATAGAATTAACGAAAAATTATAAATTCTTCTTCCATTAATTGAATATTAGAATCTTTCTCGTGATCAACGTCATAAACCAAGAAAGAAACAATCAAAATAAAGATAACAAAAACGATAAGGAATGTAAGTAAATTTGCAACACCCCAACCACCATTATTTAGCTTTGCCATAGCATCACCTTCACCTTTATTTTACTAAACGTGAAAAAATTTGTAAAGAAAAAAGAGTAGTTTTTATCCTACTCCATAAATTCATCTTCTAATTTATCTAATGGTTCTTCATCAATAAATTGAGAAGCTAAATCATAATCTACATTACGATAAATTTTACTACCAGTACCAGCAGGTATTAATTTACCAATAATAACATTTTCCTTTAATCCTTCTAAGTGGTCTACTTTACCCTTAATAGCAGCATCCGTTAAGATACGAGTTGTCTCTTGGAAAGATGCAGCAGATAAGAAGGAATCTGTTTCAAGTGCAGCTTTTGTAATACCAAGAAGAATTGGTTTACCAAGAGCTGGTTTTTTACCTTGGATAACAGCTTCTTTATTGCTATCAGTAAATTCACGGAAATTAACAAGAGCACCAGGAAGAAGTTTAGTATCTCCTCCTTCGATGATACGTATTTTACTAATCATACGACGGGCAATAATTTCAACGTGTTTATCAGCAATATCAACACCTTGTGAACGATAAGTATGTTGAACTTCTTTCAAGATATATTCTTGAGTAGTAAGTGGATCTGTAACAGCTAATAATTCTTTAGGACTAATAGCTCCTTCAGTAAGTTTATCTCCACAAACAACTTCATCACCTTTTTCAACACAAAGTTTAGCACCGTAATTAGTAACATGTTCTTTTGTTTCAAGTTTATTCGTAATACTAATTTTATATTTTCCATGGTCTTCTTTAATCTTAGTAACTTTACCATCAATTTCAGCAATTGTTGCTTTACCTTTTGGATTACGAGCTTCAAATAATTCTTGAACACGAGGAAGACCTTGAGTAATATCTTCTCCACCAGCAACTCCACCAGTATGGAAAGTACGCATAGTAAGCTGAGTACCAGGTTCACCAATAGATTGAGCAGCCATAACACCAACAGCTTCACCAATTTCAACCAAATTACCTGTAGCTAGATTACGACCATAACATTTTTGACATACACCATTTACAGTATTACATGTTAAGATAGTACGTATTTCTACCTCTGTAATACCAGCAGCAATAATTTTATCTGCAAGGGATTCTGTTATCATCTCTAACTTATCAACAATAACTTCTTTAGTTTCTGGATGAATTACTTTCTTATTAGCAAAACGTCCAACAATACGATCACGTAAACTTTCAATAACAGCCCCCGTTTTTTCATTAATGAAATCGCGAACAACAACACCTTGATCAGTACCACAATCTTCTTCACGAACAATCATATCTTGACTAACATCAACTAAACGACGAGTTAAGTATCCAGAGTCCGCAGTCTTTAATGCCGTATCGGCACTACCTTTACGAGCACCATGGGTAGATAAGAAGAATTCTGCAACAGATAACCCTTCCTTAAAGTTAGAAAGAACTGGAATTTCAACAGAAGATCCATCCGGTTTAGCCATGATACCACGCATACCAGCAATTTGTGTAAAGTTAGAAATATTACCACGAGCTTTTGAATGCATCATCATGAAGATAGGATTATCTACTTCTTTATTTGCAATTTCTTCAAGTTCTGCCTGAACCTGATCTTTAGCTTCGTTCCAAGTTTCGATTACTTTATTAAATCTTTCATCTTCTGTAATAAGACCACGTTTATATTGTTTATTAATCTTATCAACCATCTTTTGACTTTCAGTAACGATTCTATCTTTATCATTACTTGTAACAACATCCGCCATACTGATAGTAATACCTGCAATAGTAGAATATTTAAATCCTAAATCTTTTAAACTATCAAGCATAGTAGAAGTTTCTGTTGTCTTATAACGTTTAAATACTTGATCGATAATTTTTTCAAGTGTTCCCTTAGCAAAAGGTTTAACAAGTGGCATATCTTTAATAGCAGCCTTAATGTCAGTTCCTTTCTCTAAGAAATATTTATTAGGTGTAATATTTTGAATATTATCATCACTAGGCTCATTAATATAAGCAAAGGAATCAGGTAAAATCTCATTAAACTTAATTTTACCAACCGTTGTAACTAAATATTTACCTTTTTGACTTTCTGTAAACAATTTGTGTTTAAAAGAATCAACAGGAATAGCAATACGAGTATGAAGAGTTACTTCACGTCTTTCATATGCCATCAACGCTTCATTAGCGTTCTTAAATACACGACCTTCTCCTTCTTCTCCTGCTTTTTCCATAGTGATATAATAGTTACCTAATACCATATCTTGTGCAGGAGTAACGATTGGTTTTCCATCAGAAGGTTTCAAGATATTTCCAGAACCTAACATTAAAAGTCTAGCTTCTGCTTGAGCTTCTTCTGAAAGTGGAACGTGTACTGCCATTTGGTCTCCATCGAAGTCTGCATTAAATGCAGGACAAACTAATGGATGTAGACGAATCGCTTTACCACCAACTAAGATAGGTTCAAACGCTTGAATACCTAAACGGTGTAATGTCGGAGCACGGTTTAATAATACTGGATGCTCTTTAATTACTTCTTCTACAATATCCCAAACAACAGGATCTTGATTATCAATTAATCTCTTAGCAGCTTTGATATTATGAGCAATATCTTTACTTACTAATCCATGAATAACATGTGGTTTAAATAATTCAAGTGCCATTTCTTTAGGAATACCACATTGATACATCTTAAGACTTGGTCCAACAACGATAACGGAACGACCAGAGTAATCAACACGTTTTCCTAATAAGTTTTGACGGAAACGACCTTGTTTACCTTTTAACATAGATGAAATAGATTTTAATGGTCTATTTCCTGCTCCAGTAACACTTCTACCACGACGTCCGTTATCAAATAAAGCATCAACTGCTTCTTGTAACATACGCTTTTCATTTTGAATAATGATACCAGGAGCACCTAAATCTATAAGTTTCTTTAAACGATTATTACGATTGATAACACGACGATATAAATCATTTAAATCACTAGTAGCAAAACGACCACCATCAAGTTGAATCATAGGACGTAATTCTGGTGGAATAACTGGAATACAATCCATAATCATCCACTCAGGTTTATTTCCAGAATGATAGAAAGCATCTAAGACATCAAGTCGTTTAAGTAAACGAGTTCTCTTTTGTCCTTGAGCAGTTTCTAATTCTTTTTCAATCTCATCAATATCTTTCTTTAAATCAACTTTCTTTAATAATTCTTTAATAGCTTCCGCACCCATACCAACTTTGAAACCAGTACCATATTTTTCATAATAAGCACGGTATTCTTTTTCTGATAATGTTTGCTTGTTTTCAAGTGGAGTATTTCCTTTATCAATAACTACATAACTAACAAAGTATAATACTTCCTCTAAATCTCTAGGACTCATATCAAGAACTAATCCCATACGAGAAGGAACACCCTTAAAGAACCAAATGTGAGATACAGGAGTTGCTAACTCAATATGTCCCATACGTTCACGACGAACCTTAGAACGAGTTACTTCAACTCCACAACGATCACAGACAATATTTTTATAACGTACTCTTTTATACTTACCACAAGCACATTCAAAATCTTTGGTAGGTCCAAAAATCTTTTCACAGAACAAACCATCACGTTCTGGACGAAGAGTACGATAATTAATTGTTTCTGGTTTTTTTACTTCTCCATAAGACCATTCACGAATTTTTTCAGGAGAAGCGATTCCAATTTTTAATGCATCAAATTTATTTACTTCTATCATTAAAGATCAGCTCCTTCCTCAAATTCTTCTTCTAACTCAAAATCCTCTTCCATTTCTTCTTCAAAATCATCACTATCTTCATCGTATTCTAAAGAATCATCAGAATCTTCATCTTCGTTTTCATCCATCACAGGCACCGCTGGAGTTTTATCAACTTCATCAATATTTAATTTAGCCTCTTCACGATCCTCAGCTTCTTCGATTTCTTTTAACTGTAATGTTTCACCAGAATCATCAATAATAGAAATATCAAGTCCTAAAGCTTGGAATTCTTTCATAAGTACTCTAAATGACTCTGGAACACCAGCTTGATTAATTTCTTGTCCTTTAATAATTGATTCATATACTTTAACACGGCCAACAACATCATCAGATTTAACAGTTAAAATCTCTTGTAATGTATGAGCAGCACCATAAGCATACAATGCCCAAACTTCCATTTCTCCAAATCTTTGTCCACCAAATTGTGCTTTACCACCAAGTGGTTGTTGTGTAACTAAAGAATATGGTCCAGTAGAACGTGCATGAAGCTTATCATCAACCATGTGATGTAGTTTAATCATATACATAACACCAACAGCAATACGATTATCAAATGGTTCACCAGTACGACCATCATAAAGTACAGTCTTACCATCCTTATCCATTCCAGCTTCGGCCATCATCTCTTCAATATCAGAAATATGTGCACCATCGAATACTGGAGTAGCAATATGAACACCTAATTTTTTAGCAGCCATACCCATATGAATTTCAAGAATTTGTCCTAAGTTCATACGAGACGGAACACCTTGTGGATTTAACATAATATCAACTGGAGTACCATCTGGCATATATGGCATATCTTCTTGAGGTAAGATAAGTGAAATAACACCCTT
>CALVRR010000030.1 GCA_944358705.1 uncultured Bacilli bacterium | reverse complement strand
CCTCCATTATTTTTTATGTAAATATCTTAAAAAATATACATAAATATAAAAAAGAATGATATGATGAAAATAGGTGGTAATATGAAAAAAAAATACAAACTTAAAAAGAAAGTAAAAGTATTATTAACTTTTATAATATGTATAACGATAATTACATCAGTAATTGTAATTTCTACAACAAAAGATACAACCAAAAAAGTATTAACGCCAGAACAAAAAGAAATAAAGAAAATGAAAAAAATTCCTTATTATAAAGAAAAAAACAAAAAAAGATATCTTGCCTATCAAGAAGAAAAGAAAGATTTACCAATAGAAGATGTTGTTATGCATGTAAATATTGGAATTGATAAACCCTACTATACAAATACAAAAAAAGCAACCAATCTAAATGAAACACCCCTTCTAGTAAACAAATATTATTATTTAACAGAAGACTACGTCCCAGAAAACTTAGAAGAAATTAGTCTAAGTTATGCAAGAAGTGGAATGCAATTGGTTCATGAAGCAAAAGAAGCCTTTGAAACACTTTCGGAAGAAGCAAAAAAAGAGGGAATGAACATCATTGCCATGTCAAGTTACAGAAGTTATGAATACCAAGTGGATTTATACAATCGCTATGTAGAAACAGATGGAAAAGAAGCAGCAGACACCTACTCCGCTAGAGCAGGGTATTCTGAACACCAAACAGGACTTGCCGTAGACGTATACAACAAAGAATTACCCTACACTTCTTTTGAACAAACAGAAGAATTCACCTGGATGCAAGAAAACGCTTATAAATATGGATTTATACTAAGATTTCCAAAAGATAAAGTAAATATTACTGGTTATCAATATGAATCATGGCACTATCGCTACGTCGGAGAAGAAGTTGCAGAATATATCCATAAAAACAACTTAACTTTAGAAGAATACTATGTAAAAGAGCTTGAGAATTAATTCTCAAGCTCTTCTTTATCAACTTTCTTCTTAAAAAACAAAAATAAATGATAAAAACAAGTAATAATAATCCATACCAAAAATAATAAATTACTAAACTGTACGATTGCTAAAATCTGACTATTTTGATACAAAGAAATAGGATCTGCCAAATCAATATGATTCATAGTTGCTAAACTAAGAAATAAGGTAAAAAACAAAAAGATAAAAACAGTACAAAAATAATTAAATCCCTTTTTTAAAACACTTAACTTTTTACTAAACATAGAATAAATAAATATGATAATAGCAAACAAAAGTAAAAAGAAATAAACCACCGTAGAAGGAAAATAATAATAATCCATAACTTTCATAATAAAAGAGTCAATACATAACAATACATACGAATAAGAAGAAACTACAAAGAAAATAATAGCACCACCAAGAAATATAGATAGTACAATAGGAACGATTTTATTTTTTACTTTTAAATTAACAAGTACTAAAGCAAGTAATAGGAGAAAAAACAAAAATATTTCTATAAACATAAAAGATGAAAATAATAAATCAAAAATTATTTTCATCTTTTCAAATAGACTTATTTCCATTGCTCACACCTCCTATTAAGATACTAATTCAGCAATATAAATCGTCTGTGTAGTATCATCATTCTTAGTACAAGTAATAAGAGTTAAAGTTGTGCGATTATAATTTCGATAAATTGCAACTTTGCCTGTCTTGGGAGCTGTATATATATTTACTATTTTATAAGTATACTTTTTTCCCTGATATGTAATATAAACATTATCACCCGTATTTAAAAGATACAAATAAGCAAAGAAAGAAATATAAGCGTCACCAGAATGAGCCATCAGCATTAAATTTCCATTAACCACATCAGGCATTGTAGAACCTTTAACCATTGACACGTTATACTCAATACTATTATATCTAGAATCAGTATTATAAAACCCTCTTTTTAATCCTATTTTTGGAATCTCTATGACTCCAGCATAATTACTATAATCAATCTCTTGAGCAGATTGCTCATAGACAGTTCCATCTGATACATTATCAGCTGTAGGAACTTCAATTTCTTTCTCATCCCCAGTAGAAATAAAGGAATCTGCAATCGCTATTTCCATATTAGCAAACACTTGACTCTTTAAAAATACCAAATGGTTATAAGAAAGAACAAATAAACCTATAAATACAAGGAAAGAGCCGAGTAATAATAACTGACTCTTTCTCATACTTTTTTTATTGTTGTTGTTTTTCTTTTGGTTTCGTATTGGCATAGATAATACCTACTCCGCACAATAATACAAGAAGACCGATAAAGTAAATAGACTGTGCTAAATTCATACCCGTATCAGGAACAGATGGAGTATAATTAATAGGAATTTCTAAACCAGTACTACGAGGTTCGTCAGTAGTATATACAGTACTAACGGTTTGCGCTCCTGTAGCGCTATAAGAATCTCCTTGATAAGTTCTAAACGTTCCGCTAGCAGAAAGTTCAACAACCTTATTATCTTCAGTAACAGATTTAACTGGAATTCTTACATAAAATTTAGTAATACCAGAAGTATCTTCGATTTCTTGACCATTTTCATCTACTAAAATAGTACCATCTGGTGCAGAAACAATATCAACAGATACAGAAGAACTTACAAGACTACTTGGGTTATTAGAACCTACAGTAACCATAGCAGTTTGATAATATTTTTCATCATCAGTAATAGAAATTTCTTGATTTGCAATGCTCATAGTCATAGAACCATTTACAGAAACATCCGTTTTCATAGCATTAGCAACTACATCTTTAATATATTTTTCATAGAAAGTTACTTTGCTATTTGCTTCTGCAGAACTAGCATAACATCCAGTAACATCACACCAAGGCTCTGCTGCATCGTCCGTATCAAAATTCAACTGATAAACTTTTTGAATATTTCCAACGTTTTGTGATGTTCCACCAGAAGTAGATTGGTTTTTATCCGCACCACTTTCATATAGATATTCCCAAATCGTAGCTTGAGCTATCCAAGTTTGAACTTCAACAGGGAATTCCTCCCCATTTTGATCTTTTAAAGTTACATGTGGATAAGTATTAGCCATCGTATATAACAATCCTTGATCTTCAATAGCTGCAGTCTTAGTTAAAGTAGTATTAGCAAGAAAAGGTACATCTCTTTCTAAACAGAAAATTGGAATTCCTGTCGTAGTCGAATACATAAACACAGGAAAAGCCTCCGTTCCACCATAACCATTAATCTGAGAACCAACTGGACCGGTAGTAAAACTATTTCCTAATCCACCTTCAGGAATCTCTGCAGGAGCAGCATAAGAAACATTACCAACTCCCATCATTAAGAAAGAAAAGAAAGATACTAATACCATTGCAACAGACAATTTTTTAGATAGCTGTGACTTAAAAACTTGTTGAAAAATAGAATTCTTTTTATTATTGTTATTATTTTCCATATATATCTTCTCCATAATACACCACCTTCATATTATTATTATAGCATAGTTTTTTATTTTTCAATCCCTTTTTTTATTTTATTAAAAAAATATCTTCAAAATTTTGTAAATTGGGAAGCTTTGTATAATAAATTTTAGCAATAGGCTCCCCTTTTTTCACTTTAGAACCAACTTGTACCAATAATTCAATACCAACTCCATAATCAATTTTATCTTCTTTAGTAGTTCGACCAGCACCAAGCAAAACAGATAATTTACCAAGCTCAATAGCAGAAATAGAAACAATAGTACCTGATTTTGTTGATTTCATAGTCTTACATTTCTTACTGACAGAAATTTTTTCTAAATTACCATGCTGAGAATGAACAAGTTCTAAAAACTTTTGATAAGCAGCACCAGATAAAATAGAATCCATAACCATATCCTGAGCGTCTTGTACTAAAATATTTTTTGACATACAAACCATTTGTGTAGCTAAATCAAAACAAAGCTTCGTCAGATTATTATCTTTTTCTTCTCCTTTTAAAATTCGAATAGCTTCCATTACTTCTAGACTGTTTCCAATACAAAAACCTAATGGAACATTCATATCACTAATCATAGTACGAACTTCTTTTTGATAAATTTTACCAATTTTGATAACCAAATCACTTAACGCTTCCGCTTCTTCCATCGTTTGAAGCAATGCCCCATTACCAACCTTAATATCTATTAATATTTTATCCGCACCACCAGCAATCTTTTTACTCATAATACTAGCAGCAATCAAAGGTACCGAAGAAACAGTTCCAGTCACATCACGAAGAGCGTAAATCACCTTATCCATAGGAGCCAAATTAGCCGTTTGACCAGTGATAACAATTCCAATATTTTTTACTTGTTCCATCACTTCTTCTTCTGACAAATCAATACGAAATCCAGGAATACTTTCTAACTTGTCAATCGTTCCTCCCGTATACCCTAAACCACGACCACTCATTTTCATCACAGGTACTCCTAAACTAGCAACAATAGGAGCAATAATTAAAGTAGTCTTATCACCAATACCTCCAGTAGAATGTTTATCAACGGTAACCCCCGGAAGAAAACTCAAATCCAAAACATCTCCACTATCAATGAAAACTTTCGTCAAAGAAAAAACTTCTTCCTCACTCATTCCTTGAATACATATTGCCATCAACAAAGAAGACATTTGATAATCTTTAACTTTCCCCTCCAAATAACCATTAAAAAACAAATCCAATTCATGAAAAGATAACTCTTCACCCAATCTCTTTTTATTTATAATATCAACAATCATAAAATCTCCTTTCGAAATACCGTAGTTTCACGAATTTGAAATCCTAACTTATGATATAAATGATGGGCAGCAACTCTAGAAGGATTAGAGGTTAACTCCAAGTAAGCAACATTATTCTTTTTACATAATTGAAAAACATATTCAAATAGCTTACTAGCAATCCCTTGATTACGATAAATGCTCTTAACACAAACATACTCTACGAAATAAAATTTTTGATTACGAATAGAATCAATACAAGAATGAAGTAATAAATGACCAACAACTTCTTCCTGACAAACCGCAAGTAGTTCAATATCCTCAGAAGCAAGCACCCCACTTTTAGAAACTTGAAATGCTTCCTCTAACAAAATATTTAAAGAATCCAAATATTTATCTTCATAAAATTTTATTTCCATATCATATACCCACCTTAACATTAACATCATATCAAAAAAAAAACACGAAATCTAGTGTTTTTAAGTCTTACGAAAAGAAAAAGATTACTTTTCTTTTTCTTCTTTACTCTTTGAAGAAGTTAAAAAAGTAACCTTTTCTCCAATCACCTCCATCATACTTTCTTTTTTATCATTCTTTTCAATAATACGGGATTGCAATCTCCCCTTTAATCCGACAATATCTCCCTTCTTACAATATTCACTTGTATTTTCAGCAACACTATCCCAAACAATACAGCGAATAAAATCGGTGTCATAATTTCCTTCCATATTTTTAAAACTTCTAGGAATAGCCAAAGTAAGAACTAAAAATCTTTTTCCAGAATCATTTTTCTTTAATTCTAAATCATATACGACTCTTCCAACCAAGACCACCTGATTTAACATATCTCACCTCCTTTCCATGTTCATAATAAAAAAAATAAGAAGAAAAGACAAACAAGGAAAAAAGGAAAAGAAAAAGAAAAGTACACAAAAAAAGAGAAATTGATTCAGCCAATTATCTCTTTTAAAAAACAACAAAAATGAAAATAATAACTTTAAACTATTCAGAAACAATCTTAAAAACACGCTGACAATTCTTTAATGCAGATACAAACAAATCAATTTCTTCTTTTGTGTTATAAAAATATAAACCAGCACGAACCGTAGAAGGAATGACCATATCTTCTTTTAACATTTTACTACAATGATTACCAGCACGAACACAAATATGAAACGAATTTAAATATTTAGCTACATCTACACTAGAAACTCCTTCAATATTAAAGGACAAAATACCACTATCAGAATCTTTATTATAGAAAATAATCCCTTCAATATCTTCCAATTTAGAAACAAAATAGGCTTTTAACTCTTTTTCATATTGCATAATCACATCTAACCCAATAGAACTCAAATACTCTATGGCTGCTTTTAGTCCTAATACTTCGGCAATCGCTGGTGTTCCAGCTTCAAATAAAACTGGTACTTCTTTCAAAAGATAATGACCCTGACTATCAAAAGAAAGATTCATTCCACCACCATAAAATACAGGAACCATCTCTTTTAACAATTCTTCCTTCGCAACTAACACCCCAACACCAGTAGGACCACACATCTTATGACCAGAAAAACTTAAAAAATCAATAGAATCCCGAAGAAAATCAATAGGCATATGGGGAATACTTTGTGCTCCATCCACATGAAACAAAATATTTTTTTCACGACAAAGCTTTCCAATAGAAGATATATCGCGAACATCACCAATAACATTAGTCACATGAGCAAGAGAAATTACCTTCGTTTTTTCAGTAACAGCAGACAAAACAGCATCATAGGTTAAAGAATAATTATCATCTAATGGAATATAGCGAATACAAATCCCAATCTCCTCGACCAAGCGAAACCAAGGTAAAATATTAGAAGCATGCTCAGATTTAGATAATAACACTTCATCTCCTGCCTGCAAATGATATTTCATATACCCAAGAACAACTAAATTAATTGAATGAGTAGTACCACTAGTAAAAACAACTTCTCTAGGACTAGAAGCATGAACAAACTCTTGAACTACTTGCCTAGCAGAATCATACAAATAATCAGTAACAATAGCAGTATCATAACTACCACGATGAATATTGGAAGTATAATAACAGAAATAATCATTCATAGCCTGAATAACACAATTCGGTTTTAAAGTAGTTGCTGCATTATCAAAATAAATAAGATTTTTATTTTCTAAAATAGGAAAATCCTCTCTTTTCATAACTACACCCCGTTCAAAGATATAGTATTGTATGAAAAGAAAAAAAATTGTTCTACAACATTAAACCAATTCAAAAGAAAAAAGTATCCATTGGATACTTAAGCTGCTTTTTGATAAGAAACTGCACTTTCTTTTTCAGAGTTTGTTCCCAGTGCTTCTCTAATTTGTCTATAACCAGTAACCAATTGAAAATTGGCATGTTTTAGTTGAGATATTTCTTGTTTTTGATCCTCAATTTGTTGTTTTAACCTAGCGATTTCAGCCTCTTGTTCTTCACTCTTTTGAGCACTTGTTTGTAAATTTTTATTTTCCTCTTTCAAATGTTGATAATCCCGTGCCATACCACTAACAGCAGTAATAACATCACCAAAATCTTCTCCCATCGCCTCATTATCAAAATTAGAATCCTGAGAAACAATACTATTCTTATTTAAATCATCCTCTACCACTTTAGAAGAAATAATATTAGACTCCTCCTTTTCATCAGAAACAATAGAATCTGTTTTACCAGAATCAAAAGAGAAAATAGAATCTGGCATCACTTCAGGTAAAGAAACCTCATTCGTAGAAATTGCTGGAATAGAAAATTTTTCTTCCAAACTTTCCTCCTCAGGAACTTTATCTGGCTCCTCTTTTTTATCATCATGACTTGTAACAAAATCATCTGTAGATAGTTTAGAAAAATCATCCTGCTTAAAATCATTAGAAGAATTATTTTCTATCATCTCTGAAGAACTACTATCCATAGAAGAATTTAATGCACTATCAATCTGTTCTTTAGGAACAGAAACATTAGTAACATCCAAAACCTGTTTCTCTGGTTCTACCATTGGTGCAGACTCTAACAAATCACGATTCATAACAGGAACATTTCTAGGAAACTCTATAACCTTATCATCAGGAACATTCGTACTACAATAAAAAGAATCATCTGTCATTCCAATAAAACTAAAATATTGATTATCAAATATATTCTGACCATCCAAAGTATAAACCGTACCTTCAGATAGTAAATCATTCAAAATAAACTTACCCATTAACCTCATCACCTTGACCATTCATTATTCTATTTAATTTATCTTTAATACTAGCGTTAGCATTAACCATTCTTTCCGCAGCACTAGGGTCATTACGTGAATTAATCGCATCCACAACACTTTTTGTTTTAGCTTCACTTCGAACTACTAACAAATACTTATCATCAATTACTTTAATAGACTTATTTACAAAAGGAATAATAACATCACCTTTTACATTGATAAGTCCAAGATGTGATCTAGGAATATTAGAATCAATAGCTTCTTTTAATACCGTAGAAGCAATAAAACAATCATTATCAAGCTTTTTATCATTTTCATTTAGTAAATAATAAACATCCTTTTTATCCCCTGTTGTAACCGTCGCAAAATCACAGAAAAGATTATCCTGCCCGTTATAAGAAGATACTTTACCCCTATCAAAAGTTACTTTCTTCTCCTCCTGCATCATCACACACCACCTTATTATATACTTCTAATCATATAAAATTATAATATCATAAAACCCAGTAGAAAACAACTACTTTCCCAGGAATTTTAAAAAAGAAAATTGCAAAAAAAGAAAGAAAAAGATACAATAATATTGGTGATAAAATGAAACAAGATAAAAAATTAATATTAGGGATGGCTTTACTATTTTTAATTACTTTTGTATCCTTTGGAACCATTGTAGTAACGGAAAAACTAGCACCATTTTTTACAGATAAAATTAAAACAAAATTTGAAACCTACATCGAAAAAAATTATAAAGACGATAAAAATAACTTAACGATAGGAAAAATTACATACAAAAATCAACAATACAAAGCAAAAATAAGCAATAAAAAAAATAAAAACTGGTATTTTTATATCACTTATCAAAATAAAAAAATAAAAGATACCTACAAAGAAGATTATTTAGAAGGAAAAACGTTACTTACAAGTATAGAAAGAAAAATAGAAAAAAAGGTAAAAGACGAATTAAATCAAAAAGTAACCATTACCTTCCCATTAACCTTAAACAAATATACAAATCAAATAAAAGAAAACCTAATATCTAACAATTTAAAAGAAATAAAAACTTATGACATCACACTAACAATAACAACCCCTACCCTAACTACAGAAAATATCAACAAAGAACTAGAAAAAAGAATACAAGAATTATATCAAATAGACATTTATCCAAACCACTATACCATTAAAATAAATAGTAAAGATGAAAAGTTAACTATAACGAACTTAACCGAAAAAACTATGAAAAAAGAATATCGTACTCAGATAATTAATGATATAATAAATAATACAAACAGTAATATTATAAAAGAAAATAATATTACTTATAATTATGTATATAAATAAAGGAGAAAAACTATGAACGATTGCATTTTTTGTAAAATTATAAAAGGAGAAATTCCTTCAAAAACAATCTATGAAAATGAATTTGTATTGGCCTTCATGGAAATAAATCCAGTAAGTGATGGACACATATTACTAATACCAAAAAAACACTACACAAACTTTTTAGACACACCAAATGAAACTATTACAGAAATGTATAAAGTAATAAAAACAAAAATTTATCCTCTACTAAAAGACAAACTAAATATTACTGGCCTTTCTATTTGTCAAATAGGAAAAGACGTTAAACACTATCATATGCATTTAATACCACAATATGAAAATGACGACTTTGACTTTAAATACGACAAATCAAAAATTAGTAACGTAGATGAAATCTATACTAAGTTAACCAAAGAGTAAGACCACAATCCACAAGAAAGAAACAAAGTACCAAAATGCTAACCCATCTTGGTATTTTTTTTATAACTTTTTCTTCTAACGGTAAAACAACATAAACAAGTAGCAAAGAAATAAATCCCCACAACAAACTCATCCCTAAAGAAATATAGGGACCTATATTATATTTTTGATCACGATAATCCCAGAAAACTTTATGGAATATTTTTTCTATTAGAACACCTCCTAACCACTCCAAAAGAGATAATAAGAAAAAAACACTAATAAAAACCAAAACTGTTTTCCATAATTTAGATATTTGGAATCGATGAAAAATAAATTTACTAACCATAGCAATAACAACCGCCCCAAATCCATAGACAGGAATCCAAGGACCAAATAAAATACCGTTATTCATTCCAGGAAAGAAAAAAGTCTTTAAACCCGTTTCTAATAAAAAACCTAAAAAAGAATTCATAAAAAATAAATTTATATAATAATACATAATATCACCAATATTAGTATGTACCAAAGAATAAAAAAGATAAGAATAAAATTCTTACCTATTTTAATAGCACATAGTACCGCCCAAGATAATAGCTAATAAAATGTATAAAACAATAATAATTACAAAACTATTATTTCTTCTTGGAGCAGTATTCTCAGAACAAGACATTAAAACACCTCCCTAAATATAAGCACCTAAGATAATCACTAAAAGAATAAACAATACTAAAAAAATTGCTGAAGATGAAATATAATTACTCATATCTTTTCCTCCTTTTTTAATGCTTTCATGATATTCTATGGTAAAACTAAAAATTGTGTGATTATATACAGTATATTTATTGCATGAATTTGTTTTTTTTGTTATGATATTGAGTGTTTAGGAGGAATAACATGAATAAAAAAATAGGAATTGGTCTATGCTCATTATTAGCAATTACGGCGATTACCACAGGTTGTGGAAAAGAAGCAAAATTAGATGATAATAAAACAGCAGTATCTCTAAAAGGAGTAAAAATTACTGCCACAGACTATTACAATGAATTAAAAAAATCAAACATTTCGAAATTAGTAGATATGATAGATCACCAATTATTTGATGAAAAATACCCAAGTAATGATGAAGAAGACAAAGCAGTAAAAGAACAAATTGACCAAATGAAAGAATCTTATGGAGATAATGAAGAAATGTTTTTAAGTGCGATTCAACAGTATTTCGGCGTAACATCAGAAGAAGAGTTAGAAGAAATGTTAAGATTAGAATACAAAAGAAATGAAGCAGTACAAGACTTTGTAGAAGATAATCTATCAAAAGAAGAAATACAAGAATATTATGATGCAAATATCATCGGTGATATTAAAGCAAGGCATATTTTAATCACTCCAGAAGTAGATAGTGATGCTACAGAAGAAGAACAAGAAAAAGCAGAGAAAAAAGCAAAACGTCAAGCAGAAAAAATTATAAAAAAATTAAATGATGGAGAAGACTTTGCAAAACTTGCAAAAGAATACTCTGACGACGAAGCAACCAAGGATGACGGTGGAGATTTAGGATATTTTAACACAGAAGATATGGATGAAAATTTCATGGAAGCTGTAAAAAAATTAGATAACGATAAATACACAAAAGAACCAGTAAAAACACAATATGGATATCACATTATTTTAAAAGTAGACCAAAAAGACAAACCAAAATTAAAAGAAGTACGAGATACAATCAAAGAAACATTAGCAAACAATAAATTAGATAATGATACAACGCTACATTATCAAACATTAATAGATATTAGAGAAGAAAACAACATCCAATGGAATGACGATGAATTAGAAAAACAATATGAAGAATTAATGGATCAATTATTAAACGCTGCAACCAATAATACAACAAACTAAAAGTCAAAAAAATAGACTTTTAGTTTTTTTATGCAAACTTTGCTATATAATACAATTAGGAGGAATGAGTTATAAAAAAATATATATTAGGGATAATAGTTATCATCGCAGCATTTTTTACAATAACAAATGTATATGCTGAAAATGAATACCCAGATTCGGGATGGGAAATCCCTACAATAAAAGGAGAAGTAGTTATAAAATGGCGAGATTATGGAAATAGAAACAATAACAGACCAAATAAAATAACCAAACTATGACACAAGCGAAACAAAAACAAAAGTTATTTCTAAAGACGATGTAGAGATAGTCAAGATAGACAATGTAACAACAGAATGGAGATATGATATATCAATATTAAAAACAAGTACGGAAGACGACGGATATACTTTATCTGGAGTAGAAGGAATTAAAAATCCTTATAGAGTTAGAACTTATAATGGAACTTTAGGAAAAGTAAATGATAAAATTGGAGATAAAATTGAAATTGTAATTGATAGTGCACTAGATAAATATATTACATACACAGAACATTGGAACGATGACAATAGACGTGACAGCGCAAGAATTTGTGGATTAGAAATGAATCCCCTAAATAATCCATTAGAAGAAAGACGAGTTCTTACTTGCAGTGAAAAAAGCGATACTTATATCGATGAAAATACTTGTCAATTAGAAGTACATATACCTTATCCTTACCCAATTATAAATGAGGAACCAGCATGGAACACACCAACACAATTCTCTTATAAAATTTTTGATAAATTAGACAACTACGACTATGACATAAAAGTAGATGAAGAAGGAAACATTGATTATATATCAACCACGAACCATACAAAATGGAAAACTCTAAAGTAAAAGTTATTTGGAAAGATAAAGAAAACCAATATAAGAAAAGACCTACATCAATAACCCTAGATATTTATAACTACGACACCAAAGAAAACTCAATAACAGTAACAAATCAAAATGATTGGGAAAGTGCAATAACAAATTTATACCAAAACTACAAAGAAGGAAAAGAAAGTAATTATTCACTAAAAAATAAGAATACCAAAGACTATGAATTTAAAGTCACTGGAGATACCAAAACAGGTTATACGATAACTGCAAAATACATAGGAAATGAAACAGAAATAAATAACCAAATACAAGTGATAATATCCTATACTACATATTATTAACAATAACTAGTACCTTAGGATTAATCTATACTGGATATAAATTAAAAACAAACAATTAAAAAAGAAAAAAGTGCGAAATTAGCACTTTTCTTTTGTCTTAAAAATAGAACACTTTTTATCTTGATAAATCAAAGAATAGTCATGAGTGGATTTCAAATAACTAGCAAGACCAGATTCTTTCGGAACAATAAAGTAATCAAATTGATACTTAGAAATCAATTCTGGAAATTGATAATGCAATCTAGAAATATCCTGATAATCCTCATACGTATATTTAGAATACAAATCTGCTCTTCCATCCACAAAAACAGGAATATCTTGATAAATTAAATAAGCTCCATAATCATAATAATTAAATAACCGCTTCGGCTTTTCTTCTCTTAAAACAGAAATAGCCTTATCAGACAAAGTTTTATTAGATAATATATCAGAATAAGAAAAACCTCGAATAAAGACAAGTAAAAATAAAACAGAAACAACAACAATTAATAGACAAGAATAAGAATCTAATTTTCTCCTTGGAACATAATAAAAAATAAATAATGACCATACAATATAACTAAAAAACCAAAAACGAATACTTTTTAAACCTAAATATAAAAAGAATAAATAAAATACAAAATCAAAAAAGCGAATCTTTTTCTTACTAAAAAGCATAACAAGAAAAGTCATAAGAGCAAAAAAGAAATAGATATAATGAAATATAATATTTAAATTACTAGGCTGCCATTCAGTAATAGTAGAAAGCATCAAATGATCTCCCATATTTTGATATGGATAAACAAACATAGTAAAACCATGAGGATTAATACAAACAGCAATCATACACAACACAGCAACAACAAAATAAGTAATTATTTGTTTTTTAGAAAGTTGAATTGCTTCCATTTTAGAAAAGGAAAATGAAAACAGACCACAAAAAATAGCAAGAAAACATAACAGATAAGGCAAATTAGAAGATCCCCCGTGAACATTAGCCCAGAAAAGACTAAGAATAGGTAAAAAATAAATTCTCTTCGAATCCGGATGATAAAAATAATAATAAATAATCCAGACACTAAAAGCTAAAAACAAAAAACTAAGTAATTGTGGCCTACCACTAAGACTTGTAAAAATCAAAGCAAAAAAGATAGTCCAAAATAAAGCAAAAGGAATATTTTTTAAATACTCTTTTCTCTGAGGTAAAAATAAAAAGAACAAAAGGAAAAGAGTAGTAAAAAATACATAAACAAATAAATGAAATTTACCAAAAATCATAGAAAGAGTATAAAGAAAAACTTCAAACAACCACTCATGAGAAATCCATGGAAATTGATACAAACTCCAAGAAAATACATCCGTAGTAAGAATTTTAGAATGTTGAACCATATATTCTCCAGCTTTATAATGCCAATAATAATCAATATCAATTCGCAAAAAAAGCATCAGAAAAAAACAAAAACAAAGCAAAAAGAGAGAAAAAGAAAGAAACACTCGATGCTTTTGAATAAACTTTTTAATCTTCATAATACAACCCTTTCTGATATAATTTTTCTTTAATTTTATACTCCAATTCACGTCCAGAATATTTTCTACTCAACTTACGAAATAGTTTCTCATACTCTCTTTTTTGAATCTCTTTCATATCTCCAAAATCTAAGGAAGACAAAACCTCATCAATCAAAGAATATTCATATCCTAACATTTGCAAATCATGAATAATTTTCTTTCTTAAAACAATACCACCACGACTACGATTACTTTTAATCAAACGATTGGCCACTTTCTCAATCTTAGGAATCTGTTTATCCTTAGTAAACACAGATATCTCATTAAAAATAATATCCGAAGAAACTCCCCTATCCAACAACTCTTTTTCTATCTTCTTAGGTCCTTTTGAAGTAGTAATCATCTGTTCATTAATAAAAGCTTTAGTAAAACTAGTATCATTTAAATACCCTTGCTTTAACAACTTATCAATAGCTTTTTCCACATATTCCTGTGGATATTCTTTTTTTAGTAACAAATCACGTAAATCTTTTACTGACCGAAACCGACTCTTTAAAGATTTTAACGCAACATAATAAACATCATACTCTTGATTACACAATAAAATAGATTCTTTTTCATCAAAAGGAAAATCTTTTTTTAATAATAATTCAAATTTTAAAATAACTTCTTCATATAAAACAAAATTCTCTCCGGATTCTAATTGCAACTCATATTGTCCATTTTTCTTCTTTTTATATTTTAATATTTTCATAGTATTCACCTAAAAATATTATACCATAAGAAAAGAAGAAAATATTACTTCTCTCCTCTTTTAATTTCAATAAGTCCTTCTGTTACTTCTTCTAGAGCCTTTCCAATGTTTTTCGCACTCTTATAAGAACTAGCTGGCATTTGTAAATACCCTGTTTTAGAAATTTCTTTACTACGTCTTGCGGCTATATGAACTAATTCATATTTTGATTCGACAATATTCAGTAATTTATCAATAGAAGGATAAATCATTCGTATCACACTCCCTATTATTAGGATAAAGTACTATAAAAAAATAATCAAGGAAACTGACAAAATTAGACACAATAAATTGACAACAAAAAAATTCAAAAGAATTTAGAGTTCTTTTGAAAATATAAAAGACAACAAACACCAGCAACCAAAAAAAAACTTCCCAACAATCGAATAAAGTATAAAGACTTTACATAGTCAGGAACACTTACATAATTTTTATAATTTCGAAAAAGAAAATAAAAATAGATAAAAAAAGTAATAGTTAAAGTAAGAGTAAAAATTGAATTGGATTTTTCTTTATAAGAAATAACATTACTTCTCAAATACTCTTTATCATCATAATCTCCATAAATATTTAAACCCGCTAATATCATAAAGACTACCCATAAAAAATCTTCAAAATTTAATCGCATAATTTCACTATCTATATTCATAATTAAATATATTAATGAAATTTTAAAATAATACAAAAACGAGCATACTAGTAAGGTTATGCTCGCATAAAAACTTATCTAAATTGACTACAAGAACCACATTGTACATTACTAACAACATTCTCTTCAGAACAAGTATATTGTGGACGATAAGTATGTTTAAATACATGATGATTAATAATTCTAGTATGGATAGGGCAAACATGTGGAACTTCATGAACGATTGTTTTGTGAATACACTTTTGTTGAACCCCTTCTTGAACAGGACATCCACAAGAAAATCCCATATTCATATTCATACCAGGAGCTTCACTATTCATATTAATATCAACATTCATATCATTATCTACCACATTATTATTCCCCATAACAGTAGAATCAAAATCAAAACTGTTTTGATCAAACATTCTAATTACCTCCTATATTCTATCATATGTAAAAGGCAAAATTAGAAAACGACAAACGCCCATGATTAAAATAAAGTATTATATTAAAATGGTAATTTCATATTTCCATTCGAAAACTGCTTCATCATCTTTTTCATCTGATCAAACTGTTGAAGTAATTTATTCACTTCTTGTACCGAAGTACCACTACCATTAGCAATTCTAGTTTTACGACTAGCTTTAATAATTTCTGGATGACGTCTTTCTTTAGGTGTCATAGATAAAACAATCGCCTCAATGTGAGCAAGTTGTTTAGGGTCAATTTTTACATTATTAAGTCCCATCTTTTTCGCACCTGGAATTAACTTTAAAAGATTCTCAAGGGGTCCTAATTTTTTCATCTGTTTCATAGTAGATAAAAAGTCTTCCAAATCAAACTTTCCTTGTTGCATTCTCTTAGCTGTTTTCTCGGCTTCTTTTTCATCAATGGCTTCGGTTGCTTTTTCTACCAATGAAACAATATCTCCCATACCAAGAATACGACCTGCCATACGTTCAGGATCAAAAGTATCTAGACCATCTAGTTTTTCAGAAACACCGATAAATTTAATAGGAACCTGAGTTAAATGACGTACAGAAAGTGCTACACCACCCCTAGTATCACCATCTAACTTAGTTAAAACAACACCAGTAAGAGGCAATTTATCATGAAAACCAGTAATTACATTAATCGCATCTTGACCCATCATAGAATCAATTACTAATAAAATTTCATCTGGATTTACTTCCGTACGGATATTTTCTAATTCATCCATCAACTCTTCATCAATATGCAAACGTCCTGCCGTATCAATTAAAACATAATCATAGTGATTTTCTTTCGCATAACGAATCGCATTTTTAGAAATTTCTACAGGATTACCATTTCCTTCATCATAAACCTCAATATTTAACTGTTTTCCAATCTGTTTTAACTGATCAATAGCTGCAGGACGATAAACATCACAAGCAACTAACAAAGGCTTTTTCGCATGCTTCTTTCTAAGAAAATTAGCAAGCTTTCCAATCGTAGTCGTCTTACCAGATCCTTGTAACCCAACTAACATCAAAATAGCAGGATTTCCTTTTAAACAAATATCTGCCTGTTCTCCCCCAAGCAATTCCGTTAGCTCATCTTTTACAATCTTAACGAATAAATCTCCAGGATTAATACTACTAGCTACTTCTTCTCCCAAAGCTTTCTCTTTTACCGTATTTGTAAATTCTTTTACTACTTTATAATTTACATCCGCTTCCAACAATGCTAACCGAATTTCTCGCATCATATCAGAAATATTATCTTCTGTAATTTTTCCATATCCTTTAATTTTATGAATCGCATTTTGCAAACGATCTCCTAAACTTTCAAACATATA